>JASFKE010000027.1:0-13716 GCA_050118795.1 Desulfobacteraceae bacterium
CAGCCGCCAATCAAGTTCCGCATAGAGCTTCTTGTTCATCGGTCCGGACCAACCCCTTTGGTTTGGTCGGCGGAAATCATCATACAATGGTTCTCTTCTGCATCGGAATATTGAACATGCACGTCAGTTCACTTTTGGCCGTTTCACCCCGGCCGCCGGGTAAAATCAGATAAATGGTCGCCACGGAGCATACCGCGGCCAACAAGGGGATCTGTTTTTCGATCAACGCCTTTTGTGTAAAATCCATGATGCCGTATCGATCCCCAAAGTGGGGGCCCTGGAAAAAGAGCAGATCGACGGCCTCGGTACAACGCCGCCATGTGACGATCTTATCCTGCGTGCACCGAATTAATAAAGGATTCAACTTATGCCATTGTTTATCGTCACACAAGAGATAAAACTTGATGCTGTCCGGCCGGCAGCTTTGGGACCATACAAGGCGAAAAGCGGGTTCATGAGCGATATCCTGCAAAAATGCGCCCCACCGGGACAGTTGGCCGGAGGTCACCTCCACATGGACCAGGATCAAACGCTCCAATAGATTGAAGCCGTAAGTACTGATGACCGATTCACGATAAATGGCAATGGTTTCCATAGCACTAACGCGGTTCCTGCCGGGTCTTGACAGTGTCCCGGATCGGCGTTGCGCTGTCGGGCAGCCGGAGGCCCTGGCTCAGGATGGCGCCCGCTGTTTCCAACTGCTCGAAAGCAACCACAAAACTCAACGCCGATATGGAGGAGGCCATACCGCAGACGCCGATCCCATGCCCGCCAAGCAGTTTGAGAGCCGATCCCAACACCGTTAAGCTTGAGCGATGGGGATAGAGTGTCAGCAGACCGACATCACTGCCCATGCGTATCCGATCGCCAAATTGGGGATCTTTGTCGAACAGTGCTGCGACCTTGGCTGCGTCGGTGCGGTCGATGCAACACAACGCCGGCTCATCAGCCATCGCACCGCCGGCCGTCATGTAAGCAATATTCACGCAATTGTCCGTCAACAAACGATATAGCGCCGCAAGGGTAGACCCATTTGTCCCGGTTGCGGCGACCCAAAGCGCAACGAACGGGCCGTTGAGTTTGAGTCCATTGATCGAAATTTTCGGCATAGGGCAACTATCCCGTCAAATAGGATTCGACGGTTGCTCCCGCCGGCGGCGGGACCAACCGGTCCAATCTATCGATTTTGATTACAAGTTGTCCGAAACAACCTCCATGAGCTTGCCAAGATCGATGGGTTTCGGCATAAAATCATCGGCAAGGGTGTTTTTCCCATCGATGTGGGTGTAGCTGGAGTTGGGCACCGCATCGGCAACGGCTGTCAGCAAAATCACCGAAATATCCTTAAACTCGGGATTGCTCTTGATCTCATTGCACAGCTCGTATCCATTTTTACGGGGCATCATGACATCGAGGATAATCAAGGCCGGACGAGCAGCCTTGATTTTGTCCCAGGCCTCTTCGCCATCGTAGGCTTTTTCCACCTGGTAGCCGGTACTTTCCAGTTTCATGCCTACCGATTCGACCAAATCGGGATCATCATCCACCACCAGAATCAATTGCTTGTCACTCATTTCTCCTAACCTCCTGTAATAAAACTATTTCAATTTATGGCCGCCTGCGTTGGCCAGATTATACTAAACCTGGGGTCTCGGATAGAGACCGGACCTTTCAACAATCTCCGGCACGACCGATTCCCATTCGATGGCCATGATATGGATACCGGAGACCCCTTCGATGGAGAGCAACCGCTCGATCGACTCCACACAAATGTCCACCCCCTCCTGCGCCTGCTTCTCTTTGGGCGCTGCCGCCATGCGATCGATCAATGCATCCGGGACATCCATGCCCGGCACCTTGTTTTTCATGTATCGCGCCATGCCCACTGATTTCATGGGGGTCACGCCGGCCATGATATAGACCTCCTTGTGCAAACCGCGATCCCTGACACCTTGCATCCACTGTTCGAATTTATCGATATTGTAGATGCACTGAGTCTGGATAAAGTCGGCGCCGGCCTTGACTTTCTTTGCCAGGCGCGCCACCCGGAGTTCAAACGGATCGGCAAAGGGATTGGCCGCCGCACCGATAAACATTTTGGGCGGGTTGGCGATCTCCGCGCCCCCTTGGAACTTTCCTTCATCGCGCATTCGGCGTACGGTTTGAATCAGTTGGACCGAATCCAAATCATAAACATTGGCCGCCATGGGGTGATCGCCGAATTTGGGGTGATCGCCGGACAGGCACAACATGGTGTTGATGCCGTGGGAATAGGCGCCGATGATTTCGCTTTGCATGGCCAGACGGTTGCGGTCGCGGGTCACCATCTGGAGCACCGGATGCAAATCTATCTGCTTCAGGAGCAGCCCGGCGGCAAAGCTGGACATGCGCACCATGGCCGTCTGGTTGTCGGTGACGTTGACCGCATCGACATATCCTCTGAGCAGTTCCGCTTTCTCTTTCACTTTTTCGGGCACGGCGCCGCGGGGTGGGCCACATTCACCGGTTACCGCCACATGCCCGGCCTTCAATACCTTTTCCAGTACGCTCTGCGTGTTCATTGTGCCAAATCCTCTCTAACGATCTTGCGAGGCCCACCGCCTCGTTCAGTACTCCAATCCTTGGCTTCAATAATTTGTTCATATCGATCTTCGATGCCCAGCGCTTTGAGCCGGTCCCAAATCAACTGCCAAACGCAATCGACCTCGTTGCTGATTTCGCATTTGCCATTGCCCGACCCGCCGCAAGGGCCGTTCATCAAACGCTTGGAGCAGCGGGCGATGGGGCAGATACCACCGGTCAAGCCAAGCAGGCAGTTACCGCATCCCTGGCAGCGTTCGGCCCAAACCCCCGGACGCTCGGCCGCACCCATAAATTTCGTATTGAGGGCCGGATAGACAGGTTTGTTGCGAAATCGGCGAACCACCTCCTGAACCCCGCATCCGCAGGCCATGGAGACCACCGCATCGGCCTGATCGATAACAGGGGCCAGTTGTTCCACATATTCAGGTTCGCACTGGCGCTCCAGTGTCATCTCCCGGATCTCCAGGGTCTTTCCCAATTTCATAAAATCCATCTGCAGTGCTGAGGCCATAGTGGCCACCTCTTTACGGCCGCCGGCCGAGCAGACCGTCACGCATTCGTTGCATCCAACCAGAAGGATGCGTTTGCATGCGTCGAGATTGGCGATAATCTCCGCCATGGGTTTTCGTTCGGCTGTTATCATTTTGTTTTCTCTCCTTTTATTTGGCGACCTTTTATCAGGCGACCTTACCCGCGGATGCCTGCTTTGCCAGGGCGGCATTGACGGGGTTGGGGCCCAATTTTCGTATCGTTTCCGTAAATTCTGCGGCAATCTGCGCAAAGCGGGTGCCCATCCCGGCGGACATTGTCACCATGGATAGACGCCCGGGCTCGATACCGATCTCTTCGAGCAGTTGCTTGACAAATGTCACGCGCCTCGCCGCTTTGGTATTTCCACTTTTAAAATGGCAGTCCCCTTCCAGGCAGCCGGCCACCAGGATACCATCGGCACCTTTTTCCAAGCCTTTCATCATGTGGATCGTGTCCACCTTGCCGCTGCAAGGTACACGAACGATCTTGACATTGGCCGGGTAGTTCAAACGCATGCTCCCTGCCATATCCGCCGCCGTATAGGCACAATAGTGGCAACAGAAGGCCACAATCACAGGTTCAAATGTTTCCATCAGGCTATCCTTTCCAACAATCCCTCCAGTTTGGCCAGGATCGGTTCATCTTCAAAACGGCCCAGCTGAATGGCCTTTGCCGGGCATTCGGCAGCGCAGATGCCACAGCCGTGACATTTGGCGGGGTCGATCTGGGAATAACGGTCTTCGTTGATAAACGGCACGCCATACGGGCAGGCGCGAACGCATGCCAGGCAGGTGGCGCATTTTTCAGACGCCACCCGGGCCACGGTTGCGCCGAGGTTGATAGTCTCCCGGGCCAGCAGGGCCTGAACGCGGCCGGCCACGGCCTGGGCTTGGGCAATGGTCTCCCGGATATTGCGGGGCGAATGGGCGCAGCCGGCCACAAACAGTCCCGGAACAGCGGTGTCCACCGGTTTGAGTTTGACATGCTCCTCGAGGAAGTACCCGTCCTCTGTCCGGTCC
This sequence comes from Desulfobacteraceae bacterium, assembly GCA_050118795.1. GTDB lineage: Bacteria > Desulfobacterota > Desulfobacteria > Desulfobacterales > Desulfosarcinaceae > JARRKU01. The sequence goes on from JASFKE010000027.1 coordinate 4,134, forward strand.
ACATGAAAAATGGCGGCCAGGTCTTCGCTGGTCTCGTCGTCGGCAATAAGGCCTGTACTCAGAATCAGGCCATCGGCGGCGACCTCAATATCGCGCCCCAGGATCGGGTCTTTGAAGCTTACCGTAACCTGATCCCCGGCCGGTTCAACCCGGGCAGGCGCCTCGGGCTCATAGCGGACGAAGATCACCCCGCGCCGTCGCGCCTCGACATAGGCATCTTCCGAGAACCCATAGGTGCGCATGTCCCGGTAAAGCACGAACAGCTGCATTTCGGGATTGATATCCAGCAAACGCAAGGCGTTTTTCATCGCCGTCTGGCAACAAATACGCGAACAATTGGGATTGTCGTCGTTTCGGGAGCCGGCACACTGGATCATGACCAGCGTCTGCCACTGCTTGATGGACCCGGGATCATCATCGAGCAGGCTGTCAACTTCCAGCTGGGTCATGACCGCTTTGTGGCGCCCCAGCAGATAGGCGTCAGGACGGTTGGCCATGGCGCCGGTGGCCAGCACGGTGGCGCCGTGTTCGATCTGGCGGTAGTACATCCGGGGACCGATCTGAAAGCCGGTGGTGAACTTGCCCGGCATGCCGGTGTGATCCACCACGATCGCATTGGTGATCACCTCGATCTTGTCATGGGAGGTTACCCGCTCCACCAGGCTCGAGAGATAGGCCCGGACATCGTCGCCATCCAATGTCCGACGGATAAGTGCGGCCAGCCCGCCCAGATCCCGGTTGCGTTCGGCCAGGAATACTTTTAATCCCTTGCCGGCCAACTCCAGGGCCGTATTCATCCCGGCCACCCCGCCGCCAAGGACCAGTACCTGCTTGTTCATGGGCAACTCGAAATCTTTGAGGGGTCCGGATTGGGCCACTCCGGAGACAGCCATGCGGATTTGCCGTTTGGCCTTTGCCGTGGCCAGTTCTCCGGCCCCCATGTGAACCCAGGCGTTCTGATCTCTGATATTGGCGATTTCAACCAGGTATTTGTTCAAACCGGCTTGACGCACGGTCTCTTGAAACAGGTTTTCATGGGTACGGGGCGAACAGGCGCCGATGACCACCCGATTCAGGTTCTTCTCCTGAATCGCCCACCGGATTCGCTCAAGCGCATCCCGGCCGCAACCATGGTCCGCCATTTCCGCCAGCACCACATGGGGATAGCCAGCGGCTTCGGCGACCACGGCCTTGACATCGATGGCACCGCCGATGTTCTGACCGCAGTCACAGATAAACACGCCGATACGCGGCGCTTGTCCGGTCACATCACGCTCGTCGGGGTAGCCGGCTTCGTCATCTTGGAGACCTTCCACCGGGGCCAGATGGGCGGATGCTTTACAGGCAGCGGCACTGGCCTGCACCATGGTTTCGGGAATGTCCTTCGGGCTTTCAAACACACCGCACACATAAATGCCGGGCTTGCTGGTGCTCACCGGTTCGAAGCCTGCCGTTTGGGCAAACTGGTGGCCGTTGAGCTCGATGCCCAACGTATCGGCCAGTTGTACGGTCCGACCGGATGGACGGAAACCGGTTGAGAGCACGACCATGTCAAATGTTTCGGTGGTCAGTCCGCTCTCTTGCTCGGTGGCATAGGATATCGACAAGTCCTGGCTTCGCTGGTCGGGGATAATGCTGTGAGGGCGACAGCGCACCATGCGGACGCCATATTCATTTTTGGCGCGCTGGTAGTAGGCTTCATACGCTTTGCCGTGAGTACGCATATCCATATAGAAGATGGTTGTCTCGATATCGTCCTGGAAACGCTCCTTTGTGACGATGGCTTCTTTCAACGCATACATGCAGCAAACACCGGAGCAGTAGCTGACATCCCCGCGATTGATGCCGCGGGAGCCGGCGCATTGAATCCATGCCACCCGTTTGGGCTGTTTGCCGTCCGACGGACGCGCCAATTGGCCCAGGCTCGGCCCCGAGGCCGACATGATCCGCTCATAGTCCAAACCCGTGACAACGTTTGGATACTGTCCGGCTCCGAAATGCTCCAGATCGCTCGGATCGAAAAGGTCGGCGCCGGCGGCCAGGATGATGGAGCCTACCTTGCGTGTGGTTTGTTTTTCAGTGTCGTCGGGGACGATGGCGTTGGCCGGACACGCCTTGACCAAAGCATCGACATCCGTGCAGGCCGCCATATCGATGGAAAAGGCCTGGGGCGTCGCCTGGGGATAGCGCATGCAGGTGGGCGCCCGGTGGTCGAGGCCCGGATCAAAACGCACGCACTGCGGAAACTCTTTATGGCACTTGCCGCAGGCCGTGCATTTTTCCAGGTCAATATGGCGTGGGAAGCTGGTGAGGGTAACGGTGAAGTCTCCTGCGTCACCCTCCAGACGGGTCAGATGGGTCAACGGCATCAGCTCGATGTGACGCTGCCTGGCACCGGCGGAGAGCCGCGGAGAGATGGTGCACAAATCGCAGTTGTTGGTTGGAAAGGTGCGATCCAGTTGAGTCATCAACCCTCCGATGGTTGGCGCCTGGTCGATAAGCAACACATCCTTACGGGCTTCAGACAGGTCCATGGCGGATTTGATTCCACCAACACCGCCGCCGATGATGAGAACGATCTTGTTTGGGTTTGCTGCGTGGTCTGTCATGGGTTCTTTGCTCGCTGTATATTAGAATGTTTCAGTTTCAATTTCCTATTCAAATGTTTCAGTTTCAATTCCCTCGCAGTCGGCGACAGGTGCATGCCGGCACCTGTCAGCAAACCGGCTATAGCCCGCCGCAATCCAGAATGGCCGCCAAACGGTGTTCCCATCCCTGGGTTTCGATTTTAACACCGGCCACCTTATCTTTGAGCGCAGCGATAATTTCACCGGCGATTTTGACGCATTCACCCTCTCGATCCGAAGCCTTGCGAATCCTGCGAATCAGATCTTCGGAGATATGTGCTCCGGGCTCGTTCAACGACATGTATCTTGCAACGCCGACCGACTTGATTAAAAATACGGTTGCGATGACCGGAACCCCCAGCTCTTTGGCGGCGGTCAAAAATGTATCGTAGCGCGGGATATCGAATACCGGTGGGGCGATAAGGAATTGGGCGCCGGCTTCCACCTTCTGCCTGGCCGCCGCCAGCTCTGCAGCCATCTCATTGTCGTCGGCAAATGAGGCCATGGTGCAGCCTGCGATAAACTCGGGGGTTCCCTCCAGATCAAACCCCGCTATGTCTTTGCCCTGCTGCAACGAAGCGATGGCCTGAATCAGTCCGAGTTCGTCCAGGTCGTCAACGGGTGTGGCGTCCCGATGGTCGCAATTGGCCACCTGTTCGCTGTGAACCACCACCAGGTTTTGGATACCCAGTGCATAGGCCGCCAAGATGTCACCCTGGAGCGCCATCTGATTCCGGTCGCGGCAATAGGTATGGATCATGGCCTCGATCCCCTGCTGCTGCATCAGTACGCCGCCGGCCAGGGCGCTCATACGCATGACACCGTTGTCCATATCCGGGACAATCACGGCATCCACGCGGCTTTTGATCCTTCGGGCGTTGGTGATCAGCTTGGAAATGTCCACCCCCTTGGGTGTGTTCATCTCCGCCAACACCACAAATTCGTTGGATGCTAGTCGTTTTTTTAGACTCATAGTTCCTCTTTTCTATCCCTATCTATTAAAATCTCTTCCGCAACCGATCCATACTGCAGAAGGTCTCCCCATGCGCCTGTCTAGAACCCCGGCGACAACATGCCGCCGACCCCGTCAGGTTTTTTTTATCCGGATTCGTATGGGGGCGACATTTTCCTCATCAACCGTGACCAATTGATACGACGGTGACGGCAACAGTCTGAAAAGATCCGACCGTGTATCCTCATCCAGCCCCAGTACCTCCAGGACCTGGTTCGCCTTCATCTCTCTGAAGGTCCGTGTCACCTTAAGCAGGGCCATCGATGCGATCATATCTCTAAAATCGAGCCTGAAATCTGCTTTTTCCGCCAAAACACACGCTCCCGTATTGTTGTTTAAGTTGAACGAAAGGGTGCATTATACGCAATCCGGATGCCAGGGTTGTGTTTATTATACAATTTTTTAAAGTTCTGATTAATTTCTAATGGTTACATCGGGGTCATGTCTATCGAACATTTATGACATTGCCCTTTAAGTGCTAAAGTGTTAAAAAGTCCGATTTTGACAGATGTTAAATTTTAACAGATAGCGTTATATGCCTGACAGTGGAGTGGACAGATATTGGAAAACCGTCGTCAACACGATTCGCGACGGCTTGATGATTGTTGATGAACGCGGGATCATTGTCTCCGTCAATAACGCCCTGGAGCGCATCACAGGATACAGCCGCAGCGAACTGATCGGCAACGACTGTACGGTCCTGGACTGCGATATCTGCGCCCAGATCCGTAAAGAGGGCAAGCATAACTGGTGCTCGCTCTTTAATGGCAAGCAGATCAAAGCGCGGCAGTGTATCATTAAAACAAAAAACGGATCGCAACTGCATACCCTGAAAAACGCCTGTATTCTGCACGATGACCATGGCGAGGTCATTGGAGCGGTCGAAACCTTGACCGATATTACCGAGCTGATTGAAAAAGAGAATCAGATCGCCGCCTACGAGCGCCAATTGCGCTCCAACGACGGTTTCTGCGGCATTATCGGTACCAGTGCCGCCATGCGGCAAGTGTTTGAATTGATCACCAACGCAGCCCAGTCCGATGCGCCGGTCATCATCCTTGGAGAGAGCGGAACCGGCAAAGAGCTGGTGGCCCAGGCCATCCACCAAATTGGAGACCGCAGCGGTGAACCATTTGTTAAAGTCAACTGTGCGGCCTTCACGCAATCTTTGTTGGAGAGCGAACTGTTCGGCCATGTCAAAGGCGCGTTTACCGGCGCCTATCGCAGCCGGGTCGGACGCTTTGAGACCGCCCACCAAGGCAATATCTTGCTCGACGAGATCGGGGATCTGCCCCTTGCGACACAAGTAAAGCTGTTGCGGGTTCTGGAAGAGAAGATCATCGAACGGGTGGGTGACGGCACCCCTGTCCCGGTGGATGTGCGCATTATCACCGCCACCAACCGCAACCTGGAGAATCTGATCGCCAAAGGCCATTTTCGCGAAGATCTATTCTACCGTATCAATGTCATTCCGATCCACCTGCCGCCACTGAGGCAGCGCAGGGAGGATATACCGCTATTGGCTGAATTTCTTTTCAACAAAATCCGCCTGAAAAATCAAAAACCCATCCAAAGTGTCAGCAATACCGCAATGGTCCACTTGATGGAGTATCATTGGCCGGGCAACGTCAGAGAGCTCAAGAGCGCATTGGAATATGCCTTTGTAACCTGTCAAAATGGTGTCATCGCACCCCAGCACCTGCCGCCCGCCATCAGCGGCAAGCGCTTGCGGCCTGCGCCACAAACAAGCAGGAAAGCCGGATTCAACCGCGAAGAGATCAAACGCCTCGAGTTGATTGAAGCACTGGAAACCACTGGCGGAAACCAGTCCAGGGCGGCCGAGATGCTGGGGGTATCACGAGTTACGGTCTGGAACCGCATGCGGCGTTTCGGTGTGCAGTTTACAAAGTCAATCCAAAAATAGACCCGGCCAACCCAGGCCGGGGCCGGTGCGGACCTCGCTATAGATCGAATAAAGTGGTGAAAGCGCGGTCGATCAACCCATCGCCGTCGTTACGATTCATCTATCGTGATATCCGGGTAAAATTTTTTAATGCACTCAGGACAGATGGAATGGCTGAATTCAGCTTCAGAGTGGGCACGGATATAATTTTCAACGATGTTCCAATAGCCTTTATCATCACGAATTTTTTTACAGCCGACACATATGGGCAGAATTCCCCTCAATGTCCTAATCCCGGATAGCGCCTTTTCAAGTCTCTCATTGTGATGACGCAATTTTATTAAATCCTTGTGACGCGACAGGGCAATGATGATGGCCCGCTCTATCTCCGACGCCTTGGGCGGTTTTACCACGTAAGCGCCCACACCGTTGTTGCTGGCCCGTTCGTACAGATCACTGGATTCATAGGCGCTCAGGACCACAACGGGCGTGGGACAGCGTCTTTGAATGCGCCGGGCTGCTTGAAGCCCGTCCATCCCCGGCATTTGGATGTCCATGAGCACCACATCGGGACGGAGTTGACAGGTCTTTTCAACCGCATCACTGCCGTTTGACACATCGGCGATGATCTGATGTCCCAGGCCTTCCAACACCCGGTGGATCTCTTTGCCGACCAAAAAGTCGTCTTCGGCGATGATGATGCGGACCGGTTTTTGTCTTCCCATCAGTTTCTCCCTTTGCGATCAATCCAACTCATTGGTAAATACGATTCTCGTCAAGGCCCCCCCGTCATTGCTGAACGCCACCCGCCCATTGAGACTTCGCCGGGCAATCCCCCGAATCAGCTCAAAGCCGATGGTGGAGGGTTTGAAATTTTCCTGAAGGATCATTTCGGGGTAGCCGGGGCCGTCGTCTCTGAAATCGATGGTCAGACAACGCCTATGCTGATGGAAGTCGATGGCGATGTTGGCCTCGTCCCTGCCTTCAAATGCATATTTCATGCTGTTGGTGGCCAACTCGTTGATGATCAGCGTCAGATGGTGGGCCTGGTTGCTGTTGATCCGGATGGTGCTTGCATCACCTTCACCCTCATCCGTCTTCCAAAGGGAGCGCCCTTTAGCGCAGCGTCGACCACCTGGCGGCAAAGCTCATAGATTTCCAGGGGACGCCAACCGGAAGCAGAGAGCAGGCTGTGAACGGTTGCCAATCCGTCGATACGGCTGATGAGATCCTGTAGGGCGGGAAGATATTGAGCGGCCCCTTGCGCCTGGGCGCGATCCCTCTCCATGTGAAGCATGCCGATAAGGGCTGAGAGATTGTTCTTTACCCGATGGTTGACCTCCCGCACAAGGACCTTCTGTGTTTCGGCATGGTTCTGCAACGCCCTCTCAGCCTTTTTACGTGCCGTGATATCGCGCAGGGTCACTATGTTGCCGATGGGCTCGCCCTGATCATTCATATAGAGGCAGGAGCTCAGCTGCACGTCCAGCTTCTTGCCCTCCTTGGTCAAACGCTGGGTTTCAAACAGGTTGATCTTCCGGCCGTCGAGCATCGCCTTGATGGCGTTGCGGGTTTCGGGCCAGGCCTCGGCTGGTACAAAATCGATCCGTTTGCCCAGCACCTCCTGCCGGGACATGCCGAAGGTCTGCTCAAAGGCCGGATTGATATAGGTGGATATGCCCTCCATGTTGTACACCACAATGGGATCGGGTGAAGATTCCAAAAAATTGCGATAGCGCTGTTCGCTCTGCCTGATGCGCTCTTCGGCCCTTTTACGTTCCGCCAGCTCTTTGAGAACCGCTGCATAGAGCTGGGTCTTTTCCAAAGAGAGCAGCGCCAGCGCTGCAAAACGCTCCAATATCGTAATGCTCTCCTGGTCAAACCGTTTGTCGGGCGATATGTGCCCCAGACCGATGACGCCGCGAATACGCTGATCCTGCTTCAACGGAATGCCCACCAACGATTGCATGGGGTTCGGGGCGCCATCGCCCAGGCGATCCGGCCAGTGCTGGTAATCATCCACCAATATCGGTCGCCCTGTCTGCCACACCTTGCCGCCGAGGCCTTTGCCCCTTTGAATCGTGAGCCCCAGCTGGTTACTGAAAAATCCCATCCCCACCCGGATTTCCATGCGGTCGCCGTTATCAGCCGGCAAAAAGATATACCCATGCCCCGTTCCGGCCAAAGCTGCCGCCCGCTCCAAAATGGTTTGCAGCAACTGTTGGGGATCGAGCTTGTCCAGCAAAGCCAGTGAGGTCTCATGCAGGGACGTCAGATATTCATTTTGACGCCCGATGGCCCGCTCCGCGGCCATAAGTTTTTCAGACTGCAGGCGCAACGCGTCTACTTGGCGCAGCAATGATTCGTAGGTGGGTTTTGGATTCATAAGGTTGTGCGGATAAAGTAATCCTGCAGCGGGCATCTGTCAAAATAAATCCCTTTTTGATAATAGGCCGGGGGCAGATCCGCTCATGGTTGTCGCATCTTTTCAAGGCGGCGGTGGTGTGATAATAAAATGAAATTACACATTGTATTTAACGCTTCGACAGTATATTGAGCATACTCCCCAAAGGTCATGCCGTTTAAAAACCAAAGAGATAAGGTGAAGTTGATATGGGTTGGAAGATATCTCCTCAGGTGGCAACCATTCTTGAAAGCGGTGGCGAGGGCGTCGGCATCGATCGGTCCCAGGCACTGGACCTGATGGCGCTGCCGACCCACAGCAGAGAAACCTATGCCCTGATGGAGACCGCCAACCGCCTCTCCAGAGAGCTGTTTGGAGAAAAGGGTGAGAACCACTTCCACATCGGCGTCAATGTGGCGCCCTGTCCGTTGAACTGTCTCTTCTGCTCTTTGACCCATCAGGCCGGCATCTTCAAAGAGGCCGTGGAATTTTCCGACGCGCAGATCCTCAAGTGGGCCACAGATGCCCAAACCCAGGGTGCCGACGCTCTGAACCTGATGACCACCGGCACCTTTTCCTTTAAACGCCTGCTTGAAATCGGCCGCATGCTCAAAAAAGCGGTAAGGGTGCCCTTGGTGGCCAATACCCGGGATATCAATCACAAGGAGGGCGAGGCGCTGGTGGAGGCCGGTTTTGTGGGCGCCTACCACGCCGTGCGGCTGGGGGAGGGGCGCGACACGCCCCTGAACCGTGACAAGCGCATTGAGACCATCCAGGTTTTAACAGATGTGGGCTTGCGCTGGATGAATTGTGTCGAGCCGGTGGGACCGGAACACAGCCACGAAGAGATCGTGGAGCTGATGTTGCTGGCGCGCCGTCATGGGGCCACCTACAGCGGCATCATGCGCCGCATCAACTTTCCGGGCTCGCCCATGGCTAAATTCGGTATGATCAGCGAGCTCGAAATGGCCAAGATGGTGGCCGTCTCCCGGCTGGTCATGGGGTCGGTCCCCAAAGCCCACTGCACCCATGAGCCCCACAGCGCATCCTTGATGGCCGGAGCCAACCTCTTCTTTCCGGAGGTGGGGGCCAGCCCCCGGGACGGTGCGCCCGACACCGGCAAAGGCCGCGGCCGCAGCGTGGAGCACTGCCACACCCTTCAAAAAGAGATGGCGTGGAACCCGCAGCTGCACTCCAACTGCTTTGACTAAAAAGGATTTAAAACCATGCAAAAGATTTTTTTCTCTATTTTGATCCTGTTGATCTCCTTTGGCACCACATCAGCTGAACCAGGCTTCAAGGTGGGCACCTGGAAAACCGCCCAGACCATTCAGCCATTTTACTACCAGCAGTATCTCTCGCAAAAATGCGAAGTGTTCGCCTTCACCAATCCGGCCGACCAGAAGACCGCCCTGCTGGCCGGCAGCCTGGATATGTGCGGCACCACCCTGGCCCACGCCATCCACTCCGCCTCCCAGGGGCAGCCGGTGGTGGTGGTGGCGGCCCTGTGCAACAAATGTTCGGCCCTGACCGTTAAAAAGGAGGGCCCCATCCACAGCATCGCGCAGCTCAAAGGCCGGCGCATCGGCTATGTTCCCGGAACCATGCATGAAATCCTGTTGCGGGAGGCCTTGACG
>JASFKE010000028.1:0-13711 GCA_050118795.1 Desulfobacteraceae bacterium
GAAAAACAACTTTGCTCCATATAATCATGGGGTTGTTGCCTCCCGATGAAGGCCGGATCGAGATCTTCGGCCGGGCCGTGAAAGAAGAGAAGGATTTTGTCACCGTCCGGCAGCGCATTGGTTTGTTGTTCCAGGATGCCGATGACCAGCTCTTTTCGCCCACGGTATTGGAAGATGTGGCCTTTGGCCCGCTCAATATGGGGAAAAGCAAGGATGAGGCCGTCACAATCTCCCAACGCATCCTCAAGGATCTGGGGTTGAATGAATTTGAAGACCGGGTGACCTTCAACCTCTCCGGCGGGGAAAAGCGCCTGGTGGCCCTGGCAACCGTATTGGCCATGGAGCCGGAGGTGCTGTTGTTGGATGAACCCACCAGCGGATTGGATGAAAAAACCAAAAGTCGGCTCAAAGAGGTGCTTAGAGCGCTGGACATCTCCTATGTTCTGATCTCCCATGAATTTGATTTTATGGCTGACATGGTGACGGCCTACCAAACCTTTCAAAACGGCCGCATCATCGAAGATCCCCAGCACCATCCACATGTCCATGAACATGCGCATCCGTTGGGTGGACAGCCTCACAAACACTGATTGGGATGATTCAATGACAACCGGACCGATTGCCATTCATCTGATACGGCATGGCGAAGTGCACAATCCTCGCCAAATTTTATACGGCCGCCTGCCCGGATTCCCATTGAGCGACCGTGGCCGGCGACAGGCCGGTGCCGCCGGCCTTTGGCTCAAAGGGCGCCCCATCTGTGCCGTATTCTGCAGCCCCATGCTCAGGGCTCGTCAAACCGCAAAGGAAATTATTCAACATCACAACAAGTTAAAATTGCGCACCTCAACCCTGCTCAATGAAGTGTGCACCTCATACGAAGGAAGACCGGGCGCTGAAATCGATGCCCTTGGCGGTGATATTTACACCGGCACGGATGCCTGCTATGAGCAACCGGAAGATGTGGTGGCGCGAACGCGCAAATTTATACTGAGAATGCGCCGCCACTATAGCCCAGGTGAGGTTGCGGCGGTCACCCACGGGGATGTCGTCACCTTCATGGTGTTGTGGGCCAATGACGTTGACCTGACGCCCCGCAATAAGACCCGGCTTCTGCAAGTCGGATTTCCCACCGCCTATCCGGCCCATGCCTCCATAACCACCTTAACCTACCGAACGTCTGATCCCTGTGAGAAACCGACCCTGCGCGCCATCCCCCCTTGGGGAATTTGAGCATACCTTTAATTATTCCAGGGGCAGTGTTGAGTTGATAATATTGAAACAGCGCTCTAGTGATTGATAGATATTCACTGTTGTATCGACCAGTTGACAACCAATGCCGGTCTTATCCGTATAGGCGACTTTAGCTCTGAGCCTTAAGACCTCTTTCTCTGTCGGCAGTTTCAAGGCCAGGTTGACATGCCGTCCGACGGCAAGCTTATTTTTGGCGTGCATCTCTATGTAGAGTCCTTCAGGGCTGAAATCCAGAATCTGGGCTTTCTCATCGATCCCCAGGATGACAACGGGATAGTGGAATTCAATTCGGTCGCTATTTCGTCGATTTGACTTTACTTCAATGTGCTGTCTTTTAAATTTTACCATAACCCTAATTTATTCATATGTTTATTGCTGTTTTTGAATAATAGGCTCTCTCTACCCCTACAGTACAGTGACATTAAGATAAGTACAATATTGAATTTTGCCAGGGGTTGTCTAAAAAAGCCCCCACAATTGCATAAATACGATGGCAGCAAAGGGGTCAATCGGGTAGCCTGACCCGGTGGAACGCTTCGGCCAGTTGGTATTTGCTGCCCTTGGCCAGTTGGCGGGACCGGTTGCGCAGCCAGGTGCGTAAATCGCCGTTGCCCAGTTCACGCACCTGACTATGATGGCACTGCAGGGCAGCCAGTTTCTGGTCGAAGGTCTCCGCTATGTCACAGTAGTGGTTGATCTCATCGGTTCCGAAAAAGAGCACCTCTTTGACATTGTGGGGCTCCAGCCCCCGGTCCAGCAGGTCGGGATAGGCCATATGATCCCGTGCGAAGGGAAAAACGGCGTCCATGACCACCTGCCCCACAATGCGATGGTCACGATGCCACAGATAGCGGCGGTAGGGATCCAGGGAGATGATCGTATCGGGCCGGTAGGTGCGGATCATCTCGACCAGGCGCTTGCGGAACTGCGGTGTATCTTCGAGGGTCTGATCTTTATAGCCTAAAAATAGAACCTGGGTGATACCGAGCACGCGGCATGCATCCCGTTGCTCCTGTTCCCGTATGGCCATCAGCTTTTCCGGCGTAAGGCTTCGATCACGGGTGCCCTTGTCACCGCTGGTGCATACCACATAGAGTGCGGATTTACCCTCACGGGTCCAACGGGCAATGGTTCCGGCGGCGCCAAATTCGGCATCGTCAGGATGGGCTGTAATAACCATTAAGTCAACTGGCGTTTTCACGCGTCACCTCATTTTAATCTTTCTGTGTCAGACGTGGTGATCCCCGAAAGGGATAGATGTTATTTCGCCATAGCCGTATTACAACATAAGGGGTTTTTCCTGATATAAAAGAGCTTCATAGCTCTTCAGGTTCATTGCGGCAATGCGTTGCCAACTAAACCCTGAGACACTGGCGCGTATCCCTTCTATGGAAAATAATTGCTGCGTCAGCTGGTTTAGAATCTTTTCGATACCCTGGCCCAGGGAACGGCTATCAGGTTGTTCAATCAAAATCCCGTTGATCCCCTCTCGTATGATGGATACCGCTCCACCTGTGGAAGTGGCAACGACGGGGGTGCCGCAGGCCAGAGACTCCAGGGTGACCAACCCGAAGCTTTCGTAGGTGGAGGGCAGGGCCAGCAAATCGGCGGCGTTATAGTAAAGGGGCGCATCATCATGGTCGACGCGGCCGGCCAGCCATAGGTCGGAGGCAATGCCCAATCCCTGGGCCCGTTTCGTCAGAGCCACAGTGGCGTCGGCCCCGGGGCCGTCCCCTCCAACCAGCAGCAGTTTTACCCGGGGGTATCGCGGTACAAGTTCAGCCACGGCCTCCAACAAATGATCCAGGCCCTTGACCGGTGTAAAACGGCCGACAAACAGTATCACCCGGGATTCTGGCTCGATGTTTAATACGGACCGGGCGTGCTCCCTGTCCATGGGTTTAAAACGATCCATGTTCACGCCGCATGGGATAACGTGAACCTTTTCCGGTGAAGCGCCGTAGTGGTTGAGCAGATTCATCCTCTCTGCATCGGCGGGCGCCACGATGGCGTTTGCTGCATCTACAATTTGGCGCTCGGCATCGATACGCCGGTCCGGTTCAGATTCCCCGGCGGTTGTTCTGTTTTTAATCATCCCTAATGTATGAAACATGGTGATGTGGGGGCAATTCCACTGTCTCTGAACCACGGCGCCGACCAGGCCGGAGAGCCAATAGTGACTATGCACCAGATCATACTTGACATCACTGCTTTGGGCATACTGCACAAGGGACCGCACCACCGTCGGGAGGTGATCAAAAAGCGCCTCTTTGGATATCGCTTTTGGAAGACCGGCGTTTAAACAGATCAACCTTACATTGGGATAGAGATCAAGGGTCCGCCGGGTGGACGCTACGCAGGTAAATATATCCATGCGGTGCCCAGATTGGGCAAGCCATTTTGCAACCTCGCGCACGTAAACACTCATACCGCCGGTATTTTGGGTTCCCAGCGGTCCGATGGGACTGGAATGAATGCTGAGCATGGCGATACGAAGCGGTTTGCGACTATGGGGAGTGGATTTTAGGCTCATGGCAATGGTCAACTCCTGTATCCGCAAATCTGCCCAAGACAATGGTTATGCGCCGGGGTATCTTAAAACTCCACCAGATACCGGTAGAGAGGTATTTCGCTGCCGCCGATCTGCTTTTTATACCCTTCAGCGCCTTTTAAAAAATCAAAAATGCCACAACCGGCCTCGATGCTTTTCCGAATACTGAGCACTTTGCTGATGATACCCACGCTCAAGTGTTGAAAATCGGCATCGTAGCCGCTGTTATACAAATAGCGCGTGCCGTTGTAGTCGAAACACAGTACGGCCGCCGCCGGTCGTTCATCCACAGCCAAAAAATAGAGCCGCAGCATCTGCTGCCGGGCCAGTCGCTCGATCAACTCCCGAAAATAGGCCGACATGGTTTCGTCCATGAACTCGGCCTTGTCGGTTCGATTCAAATGGAACAGCTTCAGAAACATTTCCGTGGCTTCTTTGAGATCATCCCCGGCGCCGGTCATGCGATAGGTGTAGGTTCCACAGGATTCCAGCCGCCGTACTTTACGGCGTACTTCATGGCGCTGCTTGCCGCTGAGCTGCATTAAATAGCTTTGCCAATCCCCTGGCAAAGCCGCCTCATAGGTGACATCACCGGGCAGCCGGGTAATGTTCAGCCGGGATTTTTTTTCTAGTGATTCCAGTGCTTTGACCATCGTCGCCTGGGGTCGCAAGGTTTGAAGATCCAGGCGCTGGATGCCTTGACGGGAAAGATGATCCAGCACCGATCGTCCAACCTGCTCTTCGTAACCGGGTGCAATGGTCGCATCCTGATAGTCACATACATCGGCAATTCCGAGAAACGAAGCGATTTTATCACGGCATGCCAGGGATACGACCCCCACCACCTCTTGATGGTGCGACACGATAAGAATCTGTGGCTCGCCGGCGGCCCCTAAGTGTTTCACCACGGTTTCAAGCCAGAAGGGCGTCACGAAAAGGCATCGCCAGGGCAACCGGTTGCGGGTCCGTTGCCACACAGGTTCCAATGCTTCCAGTGATATACGCGATACGCTATAGTTTGATTTTACCATTCTATCTCATTGGCGATGATGGTGGATGTATGGAATATGCGACACCGCGTATCAGGGTTTGTCGACGATACGCCACTTGGCGCCCTGCGGGGTATCGGTGACTTCAATGTTGGCTTTGACAAGACAATCTCTGACCGCATCTGCCGCGGCCCACTCATTTTTCTCTCTGAACATTGCGCGCAGATCGATCAGGGGCTCGACAAGCGGGGCCACGCATGCCCGCACGCTGGCGGGGCGGCTGCCCATCTGCGATGCCAACAAGGTGATGATCTCACGCAAAACCTCCCGGGCCGCCCCCATTTCACTGTGCTCCTCCAGTATTTTTTGGGATCTCCAGATCGTCCGCTCCAGATCCAGCACCCCTGCGGCAACCCTGGCGTCCTGGTTCTCATGCAACCCATGGCGAATGCCGTCGGCCAGACCATGGATAGCGCCCCACACATCCTGTTCATCAACCTTCTCAGCGCTTTGGGCCACCGCCCCTGTTATCTGCGCCGGTTCCGCTTGTACTGGCGCCGATTCCCCCCTTAGCAGGGATAAAGGCAGCCGGTCACCTTTACTAAAAAGGTGCTCTTTGCCCTGGCTTCGGAGGGTGATCCGGCCCACACCCTCAATGGTGGCGAAGGGTTCACTAAGATCAATGATCAATGCGGTGTGTTCATCCAACCCCAGTATCTGGGCATCGTGGGGGAGCATCGCCTCCAGCTGATCGAAACGCGGCGCCCCCATAAAGCAGAAGCGGGTGTCGTGGTTGCCGCCTTCGGCATTGTTCCAGTGGGGAACCACCACCAGGTTAAAACCGTAGTGATTTAGAAGATCCAAACCATCCACCCAGTGCAGCGGCTGTCCGACCTTATAGATTTCATATACCGGCAGGGTGGACAGACCCACCGTTAAAGCAGCGGCGCTGGCAGCCACAAGACAGCCCCCACGGTCTATGCAATTGAGCATCATTTTTGGAATGGGGCTGTGCTGCCACTGCTGCAGTGCATAGGTTGGGCTACCCGGTCCAATGAGTATGTAGCCGGCTTTGCGCAACAAGGCAAAGGTCTGTTCGGCAGCCAATTCGTTATGGGTTTGAGCGGATTTGAACGACGCCAGATTCAAGGGATGCTGCACACGCAGCGTAAAATACTCCGCGGCTTTTTGAAAGATGTGATCCACATTGAGCTGGAATCCGGCCGGCGTGTCCACAAATACCGCCTTGGTGGATTTTCCCAGACGGCGCAACATCGATTTATGCACCTCCACCATGCTGGCGGTCATTTCACCGGATCCCATAAGAACAATCGTCCCTCGGTCGTTTGACATTTTAAACCCTCGGCTCAATTGTGCAATTTATTTTTTCCACGCCCCTAATATCTGAAGGGCGTTCCGGCCAGATGCCGCTCCAATTTGTTGTCGCGATAAACTGAAACCGCGCCGGGACCATATACGTTCCATTTGCCATTGGGGCCATCGTTCACCATTCCAGTCTGCTCATCTATACCGATCAGTGTGGCCTGGGGTAAATCTCTTTGGAGTTGGGGCGCCCATTGCCGTCCAAAAGTGTTGTGGTGGGGCAAGATACAGCAACCCGGTAACAAGCCAAGGCCGTGGACCACCTCTTTTTTCTGGTGATCAAACAGATGCTCACAAAGTACCATGGCGCCCGCGCTGCTGCCGGCCAGAACCGCCCCGTGGTCCAAAGCCGCCATCATGGCAGCCCAACACCTCGTCTGCCTTAAAGCCTGAGCCAGGTAAACAGGAAACCCGCCCAGCATGTACAGCAGCTTTGATTGCCGCAGCCGCGCCGCATTTTTCGGATCATCGGCCGTTGTTCGGTCGATCACCCCGGCAACCGATACGTTCTGCGCCCCCAGTGAGAGAAACCAAATACGGCCGTTGCGTCCCGCGCGCAGATGGTTGTTATCCGGAGCGGCCGCTGTTTCGATAATGCAGACCGGCGCTTGTTTGCCTCCGGCGAGTTCCACGGCCCTGAGGTCGGACTCTTTCATCCGCCCACCGAATTCCGCCCCCCCTTGTAAAAGAGTATAGCCCATAAGTCCAAGTTAATGATTTTATATTCATTGACACCCCGCCCCAGAATCACATACCATTAATTCATAATAGGGTCACAATGTAATGCTCTTGTAGAATCAGTTCAAATTCCATTCTAGAGTCGAACTGAATATGATATCAACCGCTAATTTTCATGAAACGGCGCCCAGTCGACGGCCTTGTCAATTTACCCTTGTCGGGATTGTTTTTACGCTCTTTAGCTTCCACGCCATGGCGGTTGTAAAAATCGCTCAATCGCACCACAACCCCATGATCAACAATATAGCGACCAACCCGGCCGTCACGCGCATCATTGATACGCCTATGTCCAGGCGGTTCATTGCCGTAATGATTATAAAAATAGAAGATGGCCGACCTGTCTATCGCACGGCAAGCGCCATCCCTTATAAGTTCGTGACGCCCGGTAGATAAGATTGAAGGAGTCCAAAATGAAGTTCGCCCGATGGCACCTGTGTATCGTTTGGATCCCCCTGTGTGTAGCGCCGATGGTATGGCCGGCATTGGGTCTCGGCTTAGAAATGACGCCGGTGGAGATCGGCGTCATCGTGGCCCAAAGCGGCAAAGCCCGGGATTACGGAAACTCGGCTATACAGGGCGCCAAAATAGCCGTGGATGAAATCAATGCCCGGGGTGGTGTCCTGGGTCATCAATTTCATTTGGCCCTCTTCGATAACAAAAGCACGGCGCTAAATGCCAGAGAAGCTGCTATTAAAGCAATTGGCCGAAAAGTGGTGGGGGTGGTGGGCGCTGTCTGGAGCACCCACTCGCTGGCGGTGGCGCCAGTGCTTCAAAAACATGGCATCCCCATGATCAGCCCCGGATCCACGGCGCCCGAAGTGACAAGGACGGGTCACTTCATTTTTCGCACCTGTTACACCGACGAATTTCAAGGTCAACTCATGGCCAAATTTGCTTATGAATCAAATCACTTCCGACGTGCGGCGGTTTTGACAAACATCAGTGAATCCTATAGCAAGGTACTCGCCCGTTATTTTTCGGCTAATTTTAAAAAGTATGGTGGCGATATCGTGTATGAAGGGGGTTACAAAGGATCGGCCATCGATTACCGGGATATTTTGTCACCCTTGAGGTCGCTCAAACCGGATGCCATTTTTGTTCCCGGATACTCCATAGATAGCGGGCTCATCATCAAGCAAGCCCGCAAACTGGGTATCGAAGCGGTATTTATGGGCGGCGACGCCTGGGAGACGGCGATTGCCGAGTACGCAGGAAAAGCGTTGAACGGAAGCTATTACTCTACATTCTGGCACCCCGATATGCCATATCCAAAAAGTCGCCAGTTCGTGGCGCTATTCAGATCCGCCTTTGGCGACGGTGAAATCAGTGCCTACGCGCCATTGGCGTACGACGCGGTTTGGCTTTTGGCCGATGCCATCATTCGATCCGGGAGCCTGGATTCGGAAAAGATTCGCGACGCACTGGCCGCTACCCGTGAATTTGAGGGCGCCACCGGGCGTTTCTCTTTTAACGAATATGGCGACCCGGTCAACAAAGGCGCCAGCATCCATAGATTCAGTGACGGTCACTGGACTTTTTATAAAGCCTTTGCCCCCAAATAGGTCATAGCACCGAAGCAGCCGTATAACCTCGTATGTCAAAGAATCATCATAGCCTCATTCTTCGAATCAATACCACCATCTGGTCGGTGTGTGCTTTACTATTTTTTCTTTTTGCCTTTCTGTTTTACACTTTTGAGAAACAGCAGCTTGAAACCCAGATCGATCAATCCAAAATTTTATTAGAGGCCCTCTTTCAACAGAAAAGAGCACAGCTGTCCAATGAAATTTTTTCCGATCATCGTAAAGCACTCAATCGAACCTTGCTGGAACTCAAATCAGTCAAAGATATCGGCGCAGTCTATATCCATGACAACAGTGGCCGGCTGACGACCTGGGTCGGCGGCGGAAAGAGTTTTAAACTTTCCCAGCAGGATCGCTCAAGGCTAAAAAACGGGCCGATATTCGATGAAACTGAATTGGCAATGGACCGTTACCTGACCTATACCAGCTCCATCGAAATGATCGGTGAGCGGCTGGGGTATTTTACCATCCTCTTGGATATTTCAAAAATAGTGAACGCTTACCGACAGCGCCTGGTGTCCATCGTGGGGGTATTTGCAGGCCTGTTGATTATTCTCTCCGTACTGCTGCACTTGCTGCTCAAGCGCATGGTGATATACCCGGTCTCAAAAATTCGAAACGCCATGGAGCAGGTGATGCAGGGGCAGCTTGGAGAACAGGTATCGCTAAAGCTCTACAACGAAATCGGGGAGGTGGGCGCCTCATTCAATGCCATGTCCGCGCAATTGAAAGAGCAGCGACAACGGTTGCTCAAATCCATGGCATTGCGAGACTCTTATTCACTGCAATTGGAAGAGACCAACCGAAAGCTGGCGCAGTTGAATACCGACCTGGAAAACATGGTGGAAAAACGCACCCATGAGCTGCAATCCAGCAATGAGCAGCTGCGCAATCAGATTCAAGAACGCATTCGTACCGATGAGGCCAAACGCGCATTGGAAAAACGATTGGCCCGGTCCCAAAAAATGGAGGCGCTGGGCCTTCTGGCGGGCGGGGTGGCCCACGACCTGAACAATGTGCTTTCCGGCATCGTCAGCTACCCGGACCTGATCCTGATGGAACTTGATGAAACGGATCCCATCAGGGTCCTGGTTGAAGGGATTAAAAAATCCGGTCACAAAGCGGCCGCAATCGTTCAGGATCTTCTCGCGCTGGCCCGCAGGGGGGTTCTGCATACCGGTGTCATGAATATCAATGACGATATCGTTAAAGACTATTTGAAATCACCGGAATTTAAAAAATTGGAGTCCTTCCACCCCACCGTCACCTTCGAAACCCGCCTGGATCCGGACCTTATGAACATTCGCGGCAGCATGGTACACCTTCGAAAAGCACTGATGAACCTTGTTTCCAATGCGGCGGAGGCCCAGCCCGAGGGCGGCCGCATTATCATTTCAACCCAGAACACCTATGTGGATATTCCGCTCACCGGATATGATCATGTCAACGAGGGGGATTATGCCGTGCTGCGCATCGAGGACAAAGGCATGGGCATCGCACCAGAAGATATGAACCGAATATTTGAACCTTTCTATTCTAAAAAGGTCATGGGGCGCAGCGGTACCGGCCTCGGCATGGCGGTGGTGTGGGGAACCCTTCAAGACCATAACGGTTACATCAATGTCAAAAGTCGCATCAAAGAGGGAACCGTATTTGAACTCTATTTTCCAGTGACCCGCGAAATGCCCCAAAAGGCCGCCCAAAAAATCAGTTTAGAGCGCTACATGGGCATGGGTGAAACGGTGTTGGTCATCGATGATGTTGAAGAACAGCGCACCATTGCCACGGCCTTGCTCTCACAGCTCAACTACCAGGTCCATACCGCCGAAAGCGGGGAGGCGGCCATCGCCTTTCTCAAAAATGAGTCGGTGGATATTCTGGTCCTTGACATGATCATGGATCCCGGCATCGACGGAATGGAAACCTACTCCAAGATCATTGAACGCCATCCCGGTCAAAAAGCCATCATTGCCAGTGGTTACGCCGAAAACAGACGGGTGAGAAAGACCCAGGAGTTGGGAGCAGGGGAGTATATCCGAAAACCTTATACCCTTGAAAAGATCGGGATGGCAATTAGAAAAGAGCTCGACCAGTAGGCAGGTGCTCTACTGCCTCATTCGTTGTTCATCGCGGGAAAAAAGTGGGGATCAACGGACATCTTTTTCATTGGCAACGCTGATGGAGTCGATATAGTGCACAAGCCGTGTGGCGGCCTGGCGAACACGTGATTGGGGGTCGGCTACCATGGCGCGTATTTTGGGGGCCATGGCTTTGAGCAGGCTTCTGTCGGTCATACGAAGCCGTATCAGGGCAAGCTCACGAATGCGCAAATCGGGGTCCTGTAAGCAATGCTCATATAACGCCAGGTTCTCAAGAGGATCTGAGAGACTGTTCAACACCACCATGGCATCATAGCGTAGATCCGCATCGCTGTGATGCAAAAAGGTTCGGCAAATTTGTGCGGCTTCACCATGGCGGGATGGAAAGTGGGCCATGTTATATAAAATGCTGCGCTGTTGCTCTTTTGATCCTTTTTGCAGCCGATGGGCCAATAACGTGAACAAGCTGTCATCCTGAAGATTGGACAGGGCGTTCACCGCAGCTTGTTGAACGTCCACATCGTCGTCTGAGAGACAGTCAATGAGATCGGGTGCGGCGGCCATATTGCCTTCCCAGCCCAGGGCAAAAGCTGCATTGGAACGGGTAAAGGGGTGGTCGCTCTCCAAATCTTCACGCAATTGGGCCACCAGTTTACTACTCTCATTGGAGGCGGCCCCCACCACACTGATCTGGATGGCGGCGGCCTGGCGAATGGATTCTTCTAATTTACTGTCGCGCATAATGTCCAGAAGACTCCAAATTACCTTGGGCCGGGCGATGGTGCCCAGCATGATCACAATCTTAACTTTCAAATCGTCATCAGCGCAGTCAAACGCTTTGAGCAACAAAGCGATTCCCTGATCCCCGTCGCGAATCAATTCATCTACCGCACAAAGGTAACCACGCGCCTTGATTAAAAGCCGCTCTTCACAGTCAAAAGGAATGATATTGTCAACCATCTATCTTCATATCTCCACAGTTCTCCACTTTCCCACCGCTGGAAGGACTCTCATCATGCCATGGTCTTACGCTATTTGTCCAGCAGGAAATTACCCGTCCATAGCCAACCCTATCGTTCCATAAAAATCAAAATAGTGACAATTGTTCATGTTTCGGTTTTCGGGTCGAAACCCCGGACACGACATGGGATCTCAACTTCTCTTCGATGTCATTGACAAAAGGTGATAACTGCTGGGTAAGGGTTTGACCGAAAATGGTTCGCTTTCTCGACCAGGTGAGAAACAGCTGCCGCCTTGCGCGGGTCATTCCCACGTAGAAAAGGCGTCGTTCCTCTTCCCATTCTATATTCTCTTTTCCGGATCGCCGATAGGGGAGTATATTTTTTTCACATCCGGCCAAAAACACCACCGGAAACTCCAACCCTTTGGCCGCGTGCAGGGTCATCACCGATACCTTTTCCACCCCCGGAAGATGTAAATCGGTATCCCGAGAAATGGCCAAAGCAGCGCAAAAAGCCCGCTTGTCTTTACCAAACGGCAAGGCGAGTTCCGTCAACCGCTCCAGAGTCTCTTTTTCTATTTTGGAGGATAAGGTGGTGGCCGTGGCAAGATGGATGATGGTTTCGGCAACGTTCAAATCGCCGCACGCTTGTTGCAGCCGGTTCAACAGCCTCACAAGCGCCACCAAACGCTGCTGCCGGGCGGTTGACATGTTGGGTATGGGAAGTCGATGGACCGAATATATGGCAGTGGCCAATGTCAACCGTCGGGCATAGGCCCATTGCTTGAAAACAGTCAGGGTCTCTTTGCTGATGCCTGGTGCGATCAGGTCCGTCAGAAGGCTGATATCCGCATAGGACCCTTGCAAGGAGAGCACCCGGAAAGCGGCTAATAGTTTTATCACTGCCGACTGCTGCAGAAAACGGCGACTGACCATTTGACAGGGAATTCCAGCGCTGATGAGCTGCCGGATCATGCTTTGGACTTGATCCCCGGTACGACAAAGCACAGCAAAATCACCGAACCCGCATTCTGATTCTGTGCTATCTCGATCCAGCTTATCGAAATCGATGCTGTGAAACCCCATGCCACCCACCATATCCTCAATGGCATGGCCGATGGCGACGGCCTCAGAGCGGGGTGACGGCGCTTCGAGCACCGAAACCGTAGCAGTTCCCGAAATATTGGAATAGATGCGCGTCTTTTGGCCCACCGGAATATTAAATTGATGGTTTTTAATCACTTGAAAAGAGGCGGAGAGGATCGTCTCGGTGGATCGATAGTTACGCGCCAACTGTATGACCCTGGTTTTTTTATAGTCCCGAACAAACTGTTTGAAAAACCGCACGTCTGATCCTCGAAAACCGTAAATCGCCTGGTCAGGATCACCAATCACGCAAACATTGGCTTTAGGTGTCGCCAAAGCCCGCAGCAAACGGTATTGAGCATCATTAATATCCTGAAATTCATCAACAAAGATGTAACTGAAACGTTTTTGTACTCTTTTTCTCAATGCTCCATCATCCACCAGTACATTGACAACCCGGAAAAGAAGATCTTCGAAATCATAAAGCGCCTGTAGTGTCATCAGATCCTGGTATCGTTGGTAGACTTCCGATAGTTGGGAGCGATGGTCCGCTTTTTCCACAAAAGGAAAATTGTCCGCCGGTCCGAGCAATTGCTGTTTGGCCTGCACGATCATCTCAACCAGAGCGTCGGTGGACAGAGCGATGGTCCGCCCCGCGCTTTGTGCCATCTCCACCGCATCGCCAACGATGGACCTTCTACCCTGCTCGTCGACAATGGCGCCGGCCTCACCTTCGTAAAACTCTTTGAGCAGTTTCCAGCAAAAACCGTGAAATGTTGCCACCAGGGGCAGTTGCGTATGGTTGGGCAGCATGGCCCCGAGACGATCCCGCATCTCTTGGGCAGCCTTGTTGGTGAAAGTGACGGCCAAAATTTTTTCCGCTGACAGAGCGTGTTTTTCAATCAGCGCAGCCATTTTACAGGTGATGGTGCGGGTTTTACCGGTCCCTGGACCGGCGCATATCAACAAAGGGCCACGGGTATATTCAACAGCCGCTTGCTGCTCTTTATTGAGCTGAAACCCGGCTTGGGATTGCGAAAACAGAGGCGGAGCGGCTTTGTCGTCCG
>JASFKE010000029.1:0-13646 GCA_050118795.1 Desulfobacteraceae bacterium
TGTTCGGCCCGGACAGCGCCGGCCGATCGGTGACCGGTTTCAAAGTTGTTCTATGCCCCGAACGCATCCGACCCGAACACTATGAAAAGATCAAACTTGCCTTGAGAAACCTAAACTTAAACCTCATCGAAACCACTGCTGACGAGCACGATCAAAAAATTGCCGTCAGCCTGGCCTTGACCCATTTTATCGGGCGAAGCCTGGCCGAGTTCGGTGCCGAACCTTTGGACATCGACACCGAAGGTTATAAACGATTGCTGCACATCCTGGAGGTGGTGAATAACGACACCTGGCAGCTCTTCGAAGATATACACCGCTTCAACCCATACGCCGGCAAAAAGCGGCAGGATTTTCTATCGGCCATGGAGCGGGTACAGGGCAGAATCAAAAAACATTAGCCATTATTCTTTATCTTTTTTTTTGCTTTTTTTCTTTTCAGCAACAAACGCTTTAACCTTTGTAAAAACTTTTTTGATACCCTCGTCAAATTGACTGTCGCTTTCCTTATTGAGATAATCAAACCAGATTGGAGTAACCTCATTTGAGACAGCAGTCAGTTTTTTGCCTATTGCAGATTTCTGAAAATTCAAGACTATATCTATCTCTTTTTCTGTCATTTTTTCACTATACAGATCGATATATTTTTGGACAGCTTCTTCAGCACTCCATTTTGGCTCCAACGATTTTACAAATTTTTGATATTCCACATCGAAGTATTTCCAAACTTCAGGATCATCTGTATTGAAATTTTTTCTTATTTGTTTCTTGATACCTTCTTTATATTGGAGAGCCTGTGTCTTGTTTTGAGTCCGCGCCTGCTCCATCTTCTGAACCATTCCGTTGAGTTTCATCATTTCACGCAATTTGGCGGATTTTGTTTTTTCATCCGCCGATACAGTTGAAAAATGCATAATGAACATGAGTACCATAAAAACAGAAACCACTTTGGCGGTTGTTCGCATTAATACCCCCATAAATTATAATTTAAACATATAACCATTGTGAACCCCATCGATGTAAAAGCCTTTAGGGCGTCAGAGTCAAAAATACTGACAAGTGTTTTTAGCCTTTTTGCCATCTTTTTTATGCAACTGTGGGTTTACCATCCAACCGTAACACTTCCGGCATCGGTAGAAGAATCATCCTGGCCACTGCTACTGCTACTGCTACTGCCACCGCCGCCACCGCCGGCGGCGGCCAATCCAGCAACGAGGGCTGCGCTCACGCCAATCAACAGCCATTTAAATCCTTTTTTATCGCCTTTTTGAACTTTTTCTACGGGGATATCTTCAGGTGTAGACATCGTTCTAACTTTATGCCGGGTTATCGTCTTGTTCGGTATCGCAGCAAACTGGCCCTCATCGGCACAAAAGCCGGCATTTGGCAAATGCAGCCCGATTATCGACATCATGAGCAGCGCGGCAATACCTTTTTTCAATGTTTTCATAGTTCATCTTCCTTTCAGCTTTCAGATATTCATATTGTATCAAAACCAGCACGAGACCTTTCAATTTGGCAGGAGATTTGGTATTGAAAAGCACTGTGCACACTTGCTATAGGCTTTTTATTCGGTACTGCGACTCAATGCGACGTCCTTCCACTGGTCTAATGGCGGCACCAAAAAAGGTCTCTGATTCGATTGCATGCGACGAGATTGATGCGTAACATAACTGTAAATATAGCCGTATACCTCTTTCATGGTGTTCCAACCATCATCGTCTGTATCGGCTTCACCCTTCATGCCGCGTAACAGGTAGTAAGTAAACAGACCGTGTTTTTTTTCTGGGTACGAATTCCTGGTTTGATTTGCCGAGGCCGCACCTACCGAGATAATGGATCTTGACGGGGGAAGGACTTGTTGAACATTGACAGGTGGCACCCGATCACCTTTGACCGGCTTGGCAGAAGCCGTTAAACCATTAGCATTAAAGCCGACCTCAAGAAAGATATAGGCTTGTTGAAATTCCAACTGTTCCAGGTCACGATAAAGTGAAATGAGTTTGTAACCGCTCTTTTCAACAAAGCGTATATCCGCATCGTAAGGTAACAGGTAGGGTTCGCCCTTTATCGATCCGGATGAGCCATGTCCGGCATAATATACATACAAGGTAGCATTTTTACCGGTACTTTTCGGTCTATCTTTTTTCAGATACTGCCCGATTCGGGCCTTGGTGGCTTCAGTGTCGAGCAAGGTAGTGATATTTTCTTTGGGAACCCCTAAAACCCGGATGAAATAATCACGAACGATGAGGGCATCACTGCGGGCATATTCAACTTTTGGCATCCGGTTATAATCTTCAATACCGACGATAAACCCCCAATTTTCAGGACGCGGTTTTACGGCCACCTCTACCGGCAGCATCAGCGGATCGGTGAAGTCCTTGACAAAAAAATGTTTCGAATCGATCAATTCATCGTTAACAAAGATCTTTACAGACCATTGCCCCTTGATACTCTCGGCGGGCTCGTCCTTGAGCGATATTTTGTGCCACGATGTCACCGTGGGCAAGTATTTCTCCTGGTCCACTGTTAGCCGGTAGCTGCCGCTGGCAAGATATACCTGGCCTTTGGGGGTGATCCATTGCCATCGAAGATTCATGGGGCGCGAAATATTCTTGAAGGTGACAAGAGAGACGACTTGTTTATCTTCTGGTGTAAACTCGCTGGTCAACTCCAGGGGTACAGCAATCCTACCGGAATCATCAACCTTTTTAGCCAGAGCCATGCCTTGATATTCGGGTGTCGGCCTGTTGGGTGCGACATTGTGCGATGCACAGGAATAAATGAGAAACAGGAGACCAAAACCGATGTAGACAACAATGCGCCCATTCGTAATATTCATCATGACACCTTTCAATAAAAAAACCCTTTAATTTCCGGGCTTGCCTTGCAACCTGCCCCATATGCCAAATAGGGGTATCTCGATCTTTATTTTATCTCACGGACCCTGCCCGCTTGTGGATTCTTTCACGATAGCGGTTAAAGGCCGCATGGGTCTCAACATCTACAACGCCGGTGGGCGCGATACCGAACCGGGTCTGGATTTGTTTTATCGCAGAAGCTGTTCTCTTGTTAAACATTTCAGGATCGCCCAAGTCGTGAAATCCCACACTGTTAAGATATGCTTTGAGCTCTATAACGGCCAGAGGTTGCGATTTTGTGTTGATAACGTCAGCGCTTCGAATCACTTTTTTCCAGGGGATATGGCTTATTCCGGACCAAAACCGGTCAAGCTGGTAATGTGTAATAATGATGTCGCCTTCGGATTTTCCGTTGCTCAAGGCGGCTTGTTGATAATCGATGCTTTTTATTACCAAATACCTTGTAACTTCTTGCCGGGGGTGACGAAACTCCAGTATGGCCGGCATATTAAAAACCTTCAATTGATGCAACGTGCATATGTCCGAATGGATCGCCAATCTATTCAATTCATTGTTTTTGTTATAATTTTCTAAATATTCACTAAAATGAGCATATTTGTCAACCAATGGCGCCTCCAGGCGCCAAAGCTGCGAGGCATACTGGAGTATCTCTTTCCAGTTGGACCCTGGGCCTGTTTGGTCTAAGTAGTGTAAAAACTCGGCGTCGGAGGCCGGGCGCGTTTTTGATCTGATTTCCGCTACCGTTAAATTCGGTAGTTTTGAAATTGGCGGCTTCTTTTTCATGGGTTTGTAGGGCATCTTGACCGACAACCGCCCCGTGTTGATCTGCTCCGGATGCGCCGGTGCATTTTTAAAATCCTTGTTAAAATCAACTTCTATCTCTTTGGGTTGATTTTCAGCCGGCCAGGCGGTAATAGCCTTGAAAGGAGCCGGCGACTCAGTACCGGAATGCACTGTCGATTGGACGGCGCCCCTGCCTTGGCCGTCGGCTTGCGTCCGGTCCGCCTTGGATCTCTCAGATTCATTGTTCCCAATTTTTGCCGCCGGCTCATCAAGGGCACTCAACCCAGGGGCGGGTTGTGGCAACGCGCCGGTCTCGTTAAAGTCAACTTCTATCACTTTGGGTTGATCTTCAGCCGGCCGGGCGCCAGGGGCCTGCAAAGGAGCCGGCGACACAGCACCGGAAAGTGCCGCCGATTGGACGGCGCCCCTGTTTTGGTCGTCGGCTTGCGCCCGGTCCACCTTGGATCTCTCAGATTCGATGTTCCCAATTTTTGCCGCCGGCTCATCAACGACATCCAACCCAGGGGCGGGCTGTTGCAGCGCGCCGGTCTCGATAAAATCAACTTCTATCTCTCCGGGTTGATCTTCAACCGGCCGGGCGCCAGGGGCCTGGAAAGGAGCCAGCGACACAGCACCGGAAAGTGCCGCCGATTGGACGGCGTCCCCGCCTTGGCCGTCGGCTTGCGCCCGGTCCGCCTTGGTTCTCTCAGATGCGATGTTCTCAATTTTTGCCGCCGGCTCATCAACGGCATCCAACAAAAGGGGGGGCGATGGCAGTGAGCCGGTAGTGCCACTTTTTGGCCCCTTCATCGCGGTGGGAACGCTGATCAGCAGCAAGGCTGCAAGCCCGCAACCTGCAACGAACCAAAAAACCCGTACTTTACGTGATTTTTTCAATTTAACAAAAGAGTTATGAGGCTTGTTGGTTATTTGCTTGACTTCAAACCTCTTCGCCGCTTGTGCACTCTTTATAGTAGGATGATCAAAAAAACTTGAATATCTACTTTTTTCAATTTTGGCGGCAGGTTCGATTAAATCCAATTTCAAAAGGAGTTGAATTTTTTCCGCCAGAAAGCTTTGGTCGTATATCCCATCTTGGATTAAGTCCCCAACAGATCGTGTGCCGTCAATAGCCGTTAGTACGTTGAAGGTTTGAATATCTAATTTGTGACGACTGAGATCGTGAAGGCTCTTGTGTTGAAAGATTAATTTTTCGTTTCTAGTTGGCAAATAATTCATCATTCCCACGTATTGACCTCCTTTCTCCCAATTGATCATTAAACATCAAAAACATTTTCCACATGATGAACATATTCCGCAATATGCCGATTTTATGGAATTTTTAAAGTAAAAATGTCCAAATTAATTTTGATTTGGATTTGGATCTTTAGCGAAGATAATTGTGCAAAAAAAATGCGGGGATGGAAGTGGCACAAAATCACAGCTACAATAATAAGATCTCTTCTATATCAGCTTCAAACCAAAATAATTCACTCAGCAACCAGTTTCAACTCAGGCGCAATCTGCCGGTTCATATCGATCTTTTGGATGACATGCCCCGGACATGCTGCGATACCAGCAACAAAAGCAGATATCATGCCATAAAAATAAGGACGCATTATTTACCATATAATTTCAATACTTAATTTTTTTTCATAACCCCTGATAACTATTTTTATGTAAAAAACACCACAATTTTTCAGCAAATAATTACCACACGATGGACTTGTTTTTTATCCAACTATAGGGTAGATACGGTCACTTTGGCGATTTAAAAGACTTTTGAAACAATGGGGTGTAGACGGCCCAAAAAACGATGTGGGAGATACCAGTTCATCGGGCCTTGTCATTCATTGTGGGCCGGATAGCTGCCTAAAAATTTGATTTGAATCGTCATCTCTTTCAACCTTTTCATGACTCCGGCCAGTTTCTCATCTTTTACGTCACCTTCGCAATCGAGAAAAAAGCTGTAATTCCCAGGATCCGAACGCAGCGGCATAGAGGCAATTCGCGTCAAGTTAATCTGTGCTTCGGCGAAGAGGCGAAGTACTCTAAAGAGTTGGCCGGCTTCATGGGCTGTGGCAAAAATGATGGAAGTTTTCCCACCGTGACCGGTGAAGGCCTCCCGGGAAAGCAGTAAAAAGCGGGTATGGTTGGCCGCGCCGTCTTCTATGCCTTTGGATAAGATCTCCAAGTCATAGAGCTCTGCACACAAAGCACTGGCGATGGCCGCTGACGCTCGCGGGTTTTCACGCGCAAGCATTTTGGCCGCTCCTGCAGTGTCATAATATGGGCGCGGCTCTATCTTATTGTTTAATAGAAACCGATTGCACTGGGCCAATGCCTGGGGATGGGAGTAGACCACCCTGACCTCGCCCAAACTGGTCTCCTGGGGGGCCAACAGGCAGTGGTTCACCGGCACCTTGACTTCATTGATGACGTTCAATCGGGTGGTGGTCAACAGATCATTGACTTGGGTTACGGCGCCCTCCAATGAATTTTCAACCGGGACAACGCCCAAATCATAATACCCCTGTTCAACACCTGTAAAAACATCAACAAACTCCATACAGGGGATATATGCGCCCCCCGGAACCAACCGCCTGGAAGCCACTTCACCATATGCCCCGTGTTCTCCCTGGAAGGCAACCAATTTGCGATTCTCATTTTGCAGGCGTTTGCTCTCCTCGATAATGGTGCCCAATAATTGCCGGGCAAAGGAGCGCTCCACCAAAGCCAAATTCATACGTTCGGCACGTGCCAATACCACCTCTTCGCGCTTGGGATCGACCACAGTCGCCTTAAACTTCTTGGATTGAATCGCGAGCCCCATTCGCTCTTGAAGCAATACCAGTAAAGCACGATCGATTTTATCGATTTTTCGTCGTATGTCATCTAACGTCATGTTTATGACCCCATATGGCATTCATAGTGTTTTTATCCGATCGAATGATACAGTTTGGCCCGGTGCAGCGGGAGCGGATGATACAGTATGGCCCGGTCCAGCGGGAACAAATGTTTACTTATAACCGAACCAAGGTGGGGAGTCAACTTTGCCCCTACGGCATGGACCGATCTTTTTCAGACAACTAATGATCAACTGCCCATCTCCGATGTGCCCAAAGCCCCTTGATCCGATCATCAACAATTCGCTTTTGGCTTGTTAAGATTACAAAAAACAACGCCTTACCATGACAACCTTAGTTCGTATCCAAACTATTTCCCATCTACCCTTTGCATGGCGCTACAATTGTAGTATGTAACTTTGATGTTTTGGGTAGTTTTCCAAACGAATCTGCATCCGACCCCCCACATTAATTGAGGAGCCATCGTTGAACCCTATACAAGGACACCTGGAGATATTGGATCGTGGTTTTGGTTTTTTGAGGAACATAGAGAATAATTTCAAACCCACATCTGAAGACACTTTCGTGCCAGCCCATCTCATCAAAAAATTCTATCTTAAAGAAGGTCTCTATATTGAAGGGATGGGCGTTGATGGGGACGGTAATAATAAAAACCTAAAGCTCTGCCAGGTGGACACCATCAACCACATCTCCACTGAGGATTATGCCGATGTCGCCTCTCTACAAGACCAGGTGAGTATCAACCCCACCGAACGATTCAAACTGACCCTGGGTCCCAAAGACCATATGGGTAAAGCACTGGACCTCATCGTGCCCATTGGCAAAGGCCAGCGCGGCTTAATCATATCGCCGCCTAAATCGGGCAAAACAACTATATTACAGCACATGGCCAATGCCATCATCGCCAACCACTCCGACACCCTGCTTTTCGTCTTGTTGGTGGATGAACGACCGGAGGAGGTCACCGATTTCAGGCGCGGACTTAAAGCCGGGCATGTGCTGCACTCTTCGGCGGATCAAAGTGTGGCCCAACATATGCGAATGACCCGGTTGACGATGAATGCCGCTATCTCCCTGGCTGAAATGGGCAAAGATGTGGTTGTATTCATCGACTCGCTGACCCGGATGTCGCGCGCTTTTAACACGGAATCACGCAGCCACGGCCGGACCATGACCGGTGGGCTGGGAACCAATGCCCTGGAGATCCCGCGAAAAATATTCGGCGCCGCCCGCAATATCGAAGACGGCGGATCTCTGACCATCATCGCCACCATTTTAATCGATACCGGCAGCCGAATGGACGACATCATATTTCAGGAGTTTAAAGGCACCGGCAATATGGACCTGGTGCTAAGCCGGGAGTGTGCCGAGCAGAGGCTCTGGCCAGCCATCCATATCAACGACTCCGGCACCCGCAAAGAACACCTGCTGCTGACCAAGCAAGAGTACAAAGAGGCTACGGAAATTCGCAGGGTGTTGGCGGAACAAAAAACAATCCCCGCTTTAAAAACATTTATGTCGCATGTCGTGCGCGGATAGGCCCTATGGTTGAAGAAAAAGATGGCACATAATAGATCCGGTCCTCAAGTTCACTACTAATTCAATGCTGACAAGGCTTTTAACCTTTGTTTCCATCTTTTGGATGCAGCCATAGGGATTACTCCATGACCAGCAAAATATCAGAACAGGTATGAGAACAAGGAGATCTGCATGGAAGATGCAAGTGTGCGTAAAAACGAAGGCATCAGACGCCTTGTTGAAAGAGGAAGGCAGGCGTTCCGTATATCAGAAAATTTAAACCACTACTCAGAAAAAGACTATAAGTCGGCTGAAAAAAAATTCATAAAAATATGTATTATCGGCCAGCGATGTTAGCGGTCGTCTACCAGTTCAAGATCCTTATCCATGGAAACCCGATACTGACAGCACTTTAAAGCATTGCGCTCTCCAATGTCATAAGCAAACAAAATCTGCACTATTGACAACCCATGAGATTTTCCATAGCGTGATTGAAGATCACACCACAAAATTAAGGATGGAGAGATGCGAAGGGTAATTTTCAACCAAAAGGGTGGTGTTGGCAAATCGACGATTGCATGCAATCTTGCAGCTTTGAGCGCATCTTCAGGGCAGCACACACTGCTGGTCGATCTGGATCCCCAGGCGAACTCCTCCCAATATCTGATGGGCGAAGCGTTGGACACACTGGAATTGACGCTGGCCGATTACTACCGTGAAACCCTGACTTTTACCATATTCCCCAAAAAAGCAAAATCCTACGTTCACCCCACGCCCATCAAGAACTTGGACATTTTACCGTCCCACGAGGAACTCGGTGAGCTGATGTACCGGCTGGAATCGCGCTATAAAATCGGCAAACTCAAGGACGCCCTGGATGAACTGGAAGAGTTCGACGCCATTTACATTGACACCCCCCCGGCCTTGAATTTCTATACGTTATCGGCGCTCATTGCCGCCAATCGCTGCCTGATCCCCTTTGACTGCGACGATTTTTCCCGCCGCGCACTCTACCAACTCCTTCGTCGCGTGCAGGAGATCCAACAGGATCACAATAAGACGCTGGAGGTCGAGGGCATCGTGGTCAATCAATTTCAACAACGGGCTAAATTCCCCACTGAACTGGTCTCCACCCTAAACGGCGAGGGGCTTCCGATTCTGAACACCTATCTCTCCCAGTCGGTAAAAATCCGGGAATCACATCAAAGAGCCATCCCCCTGGTTCATCTGGCACCAAATCACAAGGTCTCCAAAGAGTTCTGTACCTTGTTCAAAGAGTTGAACGGAAATTCACCACCATTGGAGCGACAGCCGCCATCGCAAACGGGTCACCCTGATCGTTAGTGCTAGGGACGAGCACCCAAAGATTTGATGAATCCAATAATCTTCCAGCGTTCATCCACGGCGATGGTGCTGGCCAGGGCGGGTTGGCGTCCGCCGGGTAGACCGTAACTGATTTCATGAAATAGCCGGCCCACCGGCATGGTTTGAACCTTTACGCTGCGAAGGTCGCCGGGCAGGGGCGCAAAGCTCTGGCCCACCGTGCCCTGACCATCATGGTATTTGCCGTGGCAATGGATACAATAGCGCCCATATCCAACGTTTCCGGCTGCAATGAGGTCCGATTGGCTCAATTCAAAGGGACTTTGCACCGCATCCGGATCGGTTTGGCGATAGAAAAGTTCCCCTCCATCGACTGGAACGGTGTTGCGATCCATGATGGGGATGGCATCCTCATGGGGCTTTATTGCGGGTGTTTCCCACATGCGGCCCACCTGTAAATTCTCATCGTAGAGGGTAATCACACCCCATGCGATCAATCCGACAGCCGTTGCGATGGATAGTGCGCTTAGAATTCGCAGCATTTACTCCCCCTTATCCCCGCGTACGTGCTGTTGATGGGGTAGCAATTGGTATTCGGCATACGGCGATTGGGCCGGAACATCGCGCACCGGACGGTAAGCCCAGGTCGGCTGGCCCATGTCCGAAACCACAAAGAAAGCCATAAAGCCCTTGAATAGAATGATAAAGAGCATGATGGCGATCCATACAAAGGTCCGCGTAACGGATTCATGGGGGTGCGTGTCAGCCATCTTTTTTCTCTCTCTTTTTTCTCATCGAATTTGCACAGCCATCAGATTTTGACCTCTAACAGTCCATGCATCAATATATAGAAAAACCCCCAAATCACAGCGCCTGCAATGATCAGCATCATCACCAGGGGATAGGGCGCATCGCGCTCTTCAATGCCATCGGCAAATCTTGCCGTGATCCGGCTCTTGCGCTGGTCGGCATCCTTGGTATGCAGATGGGAAAAGGCCAAGCCCACACCAAAGACCACCATGAAGATCAAGGTGGGAAACAGATAGGCCATAACATGTTGAAAATTGAGCAGTTCGAAAAATCGCATGGTTACACCTTACTGAAATATAGTGCGTAGGCCAGCACCGCACCGCTCATGGAGAGCCCGGCCAGCGCAAGAAAAAAAAGAGCGTAAATTTCCCACCGTTGGAACTGCTTTGCTTTGACCGGTCCCTGTCCCGATATATCCCGCAACGGCAAATACCGCGCCCGCTGCTGATCCTGGAACTGGCCGCTCTTGACAGCCCAGAAGAATACCAGCAAGCTGATGGTAAATCCGATGGCGATGTAGGCAACAAAATAGGGGAAATACATTTGTCACTCCTCACTGGCCGGGGGCTCATAGGCGGCGTCTATCCCCCTTGGCTCAGCATTGGCATCGCTGTCGTCGATAAAATAGACCGCAATGTAATTGCCCACGTCCCAGATCTTTTCCGATTCCAGTTCGCGTTTGAAATAGGGCATGGCCGTACCGGTAATGCCGTTCATGATCTGGTAGTACAAGATGCCGCCGCTGATCTCACGCCCCTTTAAAATGGTAAAGTTCAAAGGCGGCGGATAGATCCATGGCTGGGCCGGCCCCATTCCGTCTCCCACCGGACCGTGGCAGCCGATGCAAAAATCCTGGTAAATTTTATGCCCCCGGGCCAATCCGGCCTCGGTGGTGGGATAGGGGTTGGGCACATCCCGCCACCCTTGGGGAATATTCTCGTTGAGCCATTGAACGTTGGCATCCGGTCCGGCTTCATATGCTTTGACAGCCTCCACCTTCCATTTTTTCTGGCGCGCCATGCGCAAATCGGCGTGTTTTAAGCCTAAGCTCTGCACATATTTTGTCAGAATGACGATGTTGTCATCTCCAATCCATTTAAACGCCGGCATAATGGACAGCGGCCGGGTATAGCGCGGATTGATGAAGTGGGCGATGTGCCAATCGTCGGGATGCTCACCGCCGCCTTGGGAGATATCCGGGCCTGTGCGCTGTGACCCGAGTAAAATGGGATGGTCGGCCACATAGTCCCCGGCCTGGGCAATGCGCTCGGCCCCCAGCCCCCAATCGATGGTCCGCACGGACTGGCTGTGGCAGTAAACACAACCGTTGGCGATGTATAGCTTACGTCCGGCAGCCTCTGCCTCCGACCGCAGGCGAAAAATGTCCGACGGCTCGGTTTTACGGGTATGCACATAGGGCAACAATACCACCACGAACACGATGGTGGCCAAAATGAGAAGACTGCCGATGACGACGGCAAGGGGGGTCATCTTCATGCCGTCTCTCCTGTTTTGCCATACAAGGTTCGAACAATATTATAAAAGCCCAAAACGGCCGAACTGAAGATAATCAGTCCCAAACCGGCCCGGACCACATAGTAAACATGAATCTCGGGCAGCACCCGGTAGATGGTCTCACCGTTGATCCAGGCATTGCCTTGAATCAGTCCGGCGATGGTCAGCACCACGGTAAAGCCCACCACACCAATGAGGATCATCCAGTACTGGAAATCGGCCAGAATCCGGCTAAAGAGCGGCCGGCCGGATAACCTGGGCACCACATAGTAAACGCCGCCCAACGCAATCATGCCGGCAAAGCCCAGCACGCCGATATGGGCATGGGCCACCACCCAGTTGTTGAAATGGGTGACGCGCTGCACATCGGGCAGAGACATCATGGAGCCCTGGATGCTGACAAAGAAGTACATGATGGTGCCGGTAAACACGAACTTGGCCCCGACGTCGGCATGAATTTCACCCAGTTTACCTTTGGCCGTGTACCAAATGTTGATCAAAAAGGCCATCACCGGGATCACCATGCAGACGCTGTCCACAATGGCCACCACCTTGAGCCAGGTGGGCACCGGCACCTGCAACAGATGATGGGTGCCGATGTGGGTGTAGACCACGATCAACGACCAGAACCCCAGCAGGGACAAGGTGTGGCTGTATAAAGGCGTGCGGGTGGCCCGGGGGATCACATAGTAGGCAACGGCCGCAGAGAGCGGCGTCAGCAGCAGGCCGAATACATTATGACCGTAAAACCATAGCAAAATAGCATCGGGTATACCCACCAGGGCACCGGTGTCCGGCCGCCAGATCACATTGCCCAGCGCATAGGTGCAGGTGGTCAAAAGGGCGCCGGCCAGCACATACCAAACCGACACGTATAAAATGGGTTCCCGGCGCTGTTTGACCGTCATGATAAAATTGAAAAAGATCATGGCAAAGACCGCCACGACAGCGATATCGATGGGCCAGATCAGCTCGGCGTACTCCCGGCCCTGGGTCATTCCCATGGCCAGGGTCGCCACCACCGCCACCAAGGCCAGATTCCAGGCCGCAACCGTGACAACACCCAGTTTTTCACTGTAGAGCCGGGTGCGCAGCAGGCGGGGGATAAAATAGAAGGCCGCCCCCAGCAGGCCGGGAGTCACGAACCCGATGAGCACCAGGTTGATGTGGGTCGGCCGCACCCTGCCGAAAACAATGCCGCCCATGTTCTCGGTCAAATCGGGCGCCATCAACTCCGTAGCCCCCAAAAGGCCATAGAAGGTCGCCGCCATCATCCAAAAAGCTGATGTCAGGCAAAAGCCTTTGGAGGTCGCGTTTGTGGCTTGGGTTTCTTGAAAATCAGCTTCCAATATCTGTTATTCTCCCGGATGAAGTTCCAGATTAAGTATTGGACTTCGTTAGAGTTTCGACCTATTAAAAAAAATCGATAAAATATTCGCTCTTATATCTATCGTTAACTGTGACACGCCAGCCAGCAATCCAGGTTGACCCTCTTTTGCCGATGGCACTCCACACAAAAGCCCATTTTAAAACGGGTGCCTTTGAGTCGATCCATCTGTTTCACTTCACCGTGGCAGCTTTCGCAGGCGATCTCCTTTTTAATATGCCGCTCATGGTTGAATAAGACGTGTTCGGCTAAATAATACACCTTGCGCCACGGCGTCGGTGTTTGGGTGTTAAAATAGTTGTGCTCCTTTTTAATCTCCGGATGGTTGGCGATGATGTACTGGTGACAATGAAGGCACTTTTCCACAGGCGGCAGCCCCGGGTGGATTGAGCGCTCCACATAGGGGTGGCAATACCGGCAGTCGATGGCTTTGTGTCCGGCATGCAGCCGATGGCTGAAGGCGATGGGCTGGACCGGTCCGATGCCTGTGGCCGGAGAAGTGTAGAAAAAGTAGAGGAACCCGAGCGACAGCAGCACACACATCGCTATCCAGGCAAAAGG
>JASFKE010000030.1:0-13542 GCA_050118795.1 Desulfobacteraceae bacterium
AAACCTCCAGGCCCATTTGTGGATGGTGGTGTTTTCGCTGATTATTTCGGGCTCCTTTCCGGTTGTGGCGGCGATCACACCGGGCAATGACCCCACGGTGCTGACCTTTTGGCGGTTTTTGGCTGCGACGGCAATCTTTGCCCTGATGCTTCCCTTTGTGAAAGGTGCGCGGCTGCCGGGGTGGCGGGACTTGGTGCGATATTGCGTGGTGGGCGGCACCTACGGCTTCTTCTTTATCCTCATGTTCCAGGCCCTCAAAGAGACATCGCCTCTGAACACCAGCACCATTTACACGACCCTGCCGCTGCTGACCATGCTTCTGGGCGCCATGGTGGGAGAACCGGTGCGGGTGCGACAATTATCGATTCTGGCACTCTCCATGGCGGCCACCCTCTGGGTGATTTTTCGCGGGAACTGGCAGCAGATGCTTGGATTTCAGTTTGCCCGCGGGGATATGATCTTTTTCGCGGGAACCATCTGCCTGGCCGTGTACATGCTGACCATGAAGAAACTGCAGCGTGATGAACCAAGGGTGTGCTTTACCTTCTACAGCCTGCTGGCGGCCACGACGGCGTTGTTGGTGACGGCAGTTTGGCGTACCGGCGGGCTCCCGCTTCCCGATGCCGGCGTATGGCTGGGAATTGCCTACCTGGCCGGTCCTTCCACAGCCGGCACTTTTTGGATTCTACAGCACACGACCCCGCGTCTGGGACCCACCCGCGTGGTGGCTTACACCTTTTTGACGCCTTCGGCAGTGGCCGCTCTGGAGTGGGGCCTGGGCCTTTCGCCGCCGGAGTGGGTGGTTTTACCGGCAATTGGGTTGACCTTGCTGGCCGTGTGGCTGCTGCAACTGGATGCGGTATCAGGCGACTGTTGAATTGACCCACTGCTGTGCCCAAAGTACAAGGGACCTATGAAGGTCATCTCATCGTTAAACCCCAAGTGAATTTCCATCGGGTTTAACGGAACGGCCATATATATTAATGTCATAAGGGATCGAATGCATGTCCTTGGGCCATATGCACTCAATATCTGGATTTACAGTCCTCACTACTTTTAACAAAGACATATATCTTTGAAAATGATGCCTGTTCATTTTTCTCTGCACAATAAACATACCCGGCACCTTCTATTTGATTTATCAAATAATGCTTCAGATAAAATGAGAAGGCAATCAGTATCCCTAGTAAAAGCACAAGAAATTTGTTGATATTTATTCCCTTTATAATAACTTTATCTAAAGTACCAGGCTTTAGAAACTCAATTGTGGCTACAAAGTGTATTGCCGGCCCTACCATTACAACTAACAGAAAAAAAAGATTACCATAAAATTTTATGATATGTGTTTGGAAATAGGTCCTTGCTTTTTCTTCCAGGCCCTAAACAAGTCTTCAACTGTAACGACTAAGATGGCATCTTCATTTATTTCGAGTTCTTGCCTAAGCATCTCAGAGTTGAATTGAATTTTATTCATCAATACCTCCGCATATACGCTATTTTATTTTGTTTTTATTTCTACCCAACGATTGTTAATTGAAGACCAACTTCGTCCTGTTATGGTATCTATTCTTATTGCAGTGTATTTATGTTCCGCCATCGAGACAACTTTAATTAAATACTTTGACTCCGGCAATACTTCACTATCCGGAATCGGTAGCCATCCGTCCGATAATATCCAAGCTTGACCTGTATCCGTTGAGTATTTAATGAATAAGGAAGTATCTTCACTCGATCCATATGAAATAATTCCATATGGATCTTGTCGCACCTGATAAAGACCTGAAGAACAACCGATAAAATAGAGCGAGATTACTATAAAAAATACGAAATATTTACGCATTCAAACACCTCCTTTTATATTTATCGAAAAGGATTTAACTTTCTGTATGGTATTCGATTATGTTGCTAAATTGGAACTTGTCAGAGGAAAAGGTACGAATTTTTATATTTGTATATTAAAAAATATCTTATAATGCAACGTGTTTTTCGGTTTACTTTCTATGGCCGAGGGACTGAACGGCGCAAAATATTTAGAAATTGTGCTGATCTGATGGTGGAGGGCTTATTTTCTTCCAGCACCCTTAATCGTATCGAGGATGCTGATGTCAACCTAAAC
This sequence comes from Desulfobacteraceae bacterium, assembly GCA_050118795.1. Lineage (GTDB taxonomy): Bacteria > Desulfobacterota > Desulfobacteria > Desulfobacterales > Desulfosarcinaceae > JARRKU01. The sequence continues at coordinate 2,117 of JASFKE010000030.1, forward strand.
TTGCAACCCAACATAGCTCTGCAACAGATCCGAGCGATAGAGGATCTTCACAGGTAAGACCAGCGCTCTACTCTGACATTACGATTTAATAATGGAATAGCGGAAGGCTATTTTATCCAGTTCTCGATATTTAAGTTCGGTATTCGGATAAACTCTTTTTCATTGTTGGTGACAAGGATGCTGGGTATTGAAAGAGCGTGGGCGGCGATTAACATATCGAGGGAGCCGATGGGGTTGCCCTGTTTTTCTAAATTGGCTCTAAGGTCACCATAATTCTGGGCGGCGTGATCATCATAAGGCAAAATTTCCAGGGGAGCAATAAACTGTAATAAAGCTATTTTGTTTTGATCGGGCTTTGAACTTTTTGAAACACCAAATAAGAGCTCGCTTAGTGTAATTGATGAAATGCCGACTTGGGAAATCTCGGTCTGTAAAAAGCGCTCGATTACAGCATGTGGCTTTCGCTTGATGATGTAAATACAAATATTTGTATCAAGCATATATTTCATTAAAAATTTACCCGAGCATCTTGACCGGGCTGTTCTCTATCATCCATAAAGTCATCGGTAAATTGATCAAGGCTATCAACCAGGCAAGACCAAGGGTCATCTTTTGGAATCAGGATAACCATCTTGCCTATTTTTTTAACGAAAACATCATCTTCTGAAAATCGACAATTTTTTGGCAACCGAACGGCTTGGCTTCGACCATTGATAAAGATTTTTGCGGTTTGCACAATGCACCTCCAACAGATAGATACCATGATATATATCATATAGCGGCAAATATCAAGATTTGATTTAAAAAAGAGGATCGGGTCTATTGTATGCTATCTTTTTTACCCCCATCTTATATGATTGGGGGGAAAGCCTTTAGGGCGCCAGATCCCGCGTTGGCAAGGGTTAGCAGTAGAATACTACGGCACCCTTGCCGCCCCCCATGACTCTGGCGCCCTGTAGACTTTTGCAGCGATGGGGTTATATTAGGGAGATCTCAGCTCCCACTGCTGGTTGGGACTTCCACTGTAGGACCACTGGATGATCTTAGCCCCGTCGGCAGTGCTTGCACCTTTAACATCCAGACACTTGTCCGTTGCATGGGACGGGGTAATTCGGTAGTAATGGCTGTCACTTAATGACGTAAAGATAAACTTCTGGTTGCTGCCCCCTGCCCAGTAGGTGTAGAGCTGTGCCGCTGCACCGTTCGCAGTGCTTGCACCTGAAATATCGATGGCCTTGCCGCTTTTAACACCGATGATGCTGTACTTTCCGCCGCCCAGGTGGGTCAGGTTCCATTGCTGATTGGAGGCTCCTTTGTATGGCCATTGGACAATTGCCGTGCCGTTGCTGTTGAGTCCGTACGCGGCATCCATCACCTTTCCACTTTTACGGCTGATAAGCCTATAGGTGCCATTGGGAATGGTTACGTCAATGGAGCTTCCGGTACCACTGACAGCGTATGCACTGCTGCAATATCCAGAGATATTCACGTTGTCACACTGCTCGATCCAGATACCGATATCCGCGCTATCCATGACAAGGCAGCCATCGATCGTGATGTTGTCACTGCCGGTAAGAATAAAAATACCTCGACCGCACTCAATGGATTTAACATAATCGACGGTAAGATTGTCACAGTCGTTGCAGCAGCGGAATCCGGCATAGCCGCCGGACGCCGGAGAGCGATAGGAATCGACTGTTCCGATGGCGCCGTTAGTGGTGCGATTGAGGCACACTCCGCAACCTCCGCAGTTTTTTGCAACAAGTCCATCTGCCGAGAAGCCGTCTATGCTGTATGTTTCTAGTCCGTGACTGGCGCAGTCCTCAAACGTGCAATAGAGCACACTGACGTTATAAACCCAGTAGTTATAAGCGCGGCTTCCATGGCTGTCGATCCGCATACCGATGTCAGCACCATTGATCGCAATATTCTGAAGCACAATATCGCTGACTTCATGGATCACAAATCCGCACCCTCCGCTGCAATTAAGGGTCATGTCATATATATTGAGACCGCTGCCCTGATTCTTAGACAGGTAGAATGCCGTTCCGTCATGGGAGACGTTGAAGGTGTTGTTATTACCCTTGAGTGTTGTGCCCACTTTGAGGTCGACTCTTTGGGTCAGAGTGCCACCACACCGGATATCAACCGTAACGCCGCCGTCACCGACCGCTTCCATAATCGCAGTTGCAAGATCCGGGGAGCTGCCCGAATCCCAATAATAGGTGCCACCGGACTCCCATACCGTCTCTGCCAGCACACCGCCTGCTCCAGTCAGCAAGCTTATCATAACAGCCAGTAATAATATCTTTTTCATACTCTTCCTTCCTTTAGCGCAGAAACCATTATTCGACCGACTGGAGCACTCGCCCCGGAAGATCGGTCCGCTTGTATGGCTTCCTGTTACGCGTCGATATTTAAAAAGCGTCTGTTATTTACGCTCAGACGCCTACGAAAAACGCTCTGCACTCAGAAAATGTCTTCACGAAATCCCGTTGCGCCCCAGCACCGTATACCCATCATCCTGAGCGATAATGCTTTCGCCGGACGAGGGACTGTCAAAGTCGCACACATCCTCGTCTGCAAGGGAATCGTCCTCATCGTGAGCAACGCTGCTGCCATTGCTCTCTTTTTATACACCGCTCTTATTCTTTAAAAGAGTACGTATCTATTTTCTGTTCGACCGCAAGCTGTAGGACAGATTAAGCCGATGCGCCTGGGGGGTGTTGAACACTTATACAAAACAAGCTGTTCCTTTGGATGGTGCCGTGCCCGGAGCAACCATTCGCTGAACGCGAGTCAAAGCCCATAGCATCTAAACTGGTTAAAAACAATATATTTATAACCAAAACACTTTTTCCTTTACGGCACAAATTATTAATTTCCCGTATTTTCAGTTATTTTTGTGCTTTGAAGTCGTGATCCAATCTGTTCGGAATTCTAGCACTGTTCGAAATCATGACAATATTCGGATTAATTGGAGATACCTATTTTCAAACAAACGCATCCATTAAGGACGCTGGGAAAAATAGGGGGCACCAAATTTTATTCCAGCGCCCTTAATCAAACCCAACTGTTCGGAATTCGAACGCTTGCATTCTCCTATTGCTTCCAATTGCTCTTTTGAAGGGATGGAATAACTGTTTAATAGTATATACATCCTTAATGGCACGGATCCCTACAAGTTATTATTTAACCTAAATTACAGTATTTTACATCAGTACCAGCATGCAATCAAACGCATCGAATATCAGTGTGGCATGCAGCCTGCTACAGCCGCTTATAGAGAAAGATCCAGGCACGATGGTTCGATATTTTTAACCGAGAGGAGGGCTGAGAATTGAGCGTTAACGTGACAATGCCGAAGATGGGCATGACGATGAAAGTGGGCAAAGTCTCCAAGTGGTATAAAACCGAAGGTGATTCCGTTGAAAAAGGAGAGACGTTATTCGAAGTCGAAACAGAAAAAATCACCAACAAGATCGAAGCCCCGGATAGCGGTCTTTTGTTTCAGATTGTGGTGACCGCCGGTGAGACCGTACCGGTGGGAACCATTTTGGCCGTCATTTCTCATAATGGGGAGCAACCTCCACGGATCGAGGGCATCCAGTTGGGTGACGTGGAAGAGATGCAGGGAGCGGGGGCAAGTCCGCAGGATGCAGAAGTAATATCAGAACCGCAGGAAGAAAAGCGCCTTCTTTGCACTCCTTCGGCGCGTCGGCTGGCAAAAGAGTTGGGGGTGGATCTATCGCTGGTAGCGGGCAGAGGACCCAAAGGAAAGATTAAAGAGGCGGACGTGCGAAAATTCCATGAACAGGGACCGCCCACACCCAAAATTACGCCCCTGGCCGCCGAGATTGCCAGACAAGAAGGCATGGACATCTCAACCATCACCGGAACCGGTGAAAATGGAAAAATCACAAAGCAAGATGTCAAGCATGCCCTTGGGGCATCAAAGGCAGCTCCGAAAGCACAGCCAACCGAAACCAGGATAATCCCCTTTGAAGGAATGCGCAAAGCCATAGCGGACAATATGCATGCCAGCTTGCAGAACGCCGCCCAGCTCACCACTTTCACCGAAGTGGATGTCACCGAAATGGTTCGTTTCCGGGATATGATGAGGGCGGAATTCGCAAAGGACGATGCCGTAAAGATATCCTACAATGACATCATCGTCATGGCAACCGCCCGTGCGTTGATGCGCCACCCCATCATGAATTCCACCCTGGTTGGAGAAGAAATCCTGCTCCATGAAACCGTTCATATGGGCATTGCCGTGGCCCTGCCCGAAGGGCTTATTGTGCCGAAACTGCGAAACGCTGAAAAGAGATCACTCCTCGAGATCGCCAAAGAGGTCAGGGAGCTGGCCCAAAAGGCACGGGAAGGTGCCCTGGCGGTGGAAGAGGTCACCGACGGCACCTTCACCATCAGCAATGTCAGCATGCTCGACATGGATGGCTTCACACCGGTTATCAATCCACCGGAGACCGGAATTTTAGGCGTTGGCCGCGTCATCGAAAAGCCGGCTGTATTCAATGGCGAGATCGCCGTACGGCATATGATGACCCTCAGTCTCACCTTTGATCACAGAGTGGTTGACGGTGCGCCGGCCATGACCTTTCTGAGGGACCTTGCACGGTACCTGAAGCAGCCGATGCTGATTCTTGCCTGATAGCTGAGATGGACCATCGCAATCAAAAGTAAAGTAAACCACTAACGACTATTCAACGAGGTGATGGGATGTATGATGTAATGATTATCGGCGGCGGCTCGGGGGGTTATGCAGCTGCCATACGCGCCGCACAATTGGGGGCAAAAGCAGTACTGGCCGAACGTGCCCAAACAGGCGGCACTTGTGTAAACAGGGGATGCATTCCAAGCAAGGTCTGGCAAAGGGCCGGGGATCTGCTTGACCGGATCAAAAGTGGGAAAGAGTTCGGCATCGATTCCCCTGTTGGCAAGATCGATCTCAACGTGCTTGTGGAGAGAAAAAAGGGTGTATCGGACGAAATCCGCAAGGGAATGGAGGCGCTTTTGCAAAACAACGGCGTCGAGGTTGTCAAAGGGCATGCCGTTTTAAAAGGTCCCCAGGAAGTTGAGGCAGGCGGTCGTTTGATTGAAGCCAAAAAAGTCATTGTCGCCACGGGAAGTTCTTTGACCGCAGCTCAGGTGCCCGGATTAAAAAGAGCCGTGATGACCACCGACGATGTGTTGGAAATGACCGCTGTGCCGGAGTCGATACTGATTTGCGGGGCCGGCTATATCGAAGTGGAGATGGCCTTTCTGCTCAATACATTCGGCTGCAAGGTCCATATGGCTACCGGGTCGGCAAGAGTTCTGCCCGGGGAAGATTCGGACACTAGTCAGAGGATATCACAGGCGTTGAGAGAAAACAGCGTGGAAATTATTCCGCGTGCAACCCTCGAGTCGGTCAAGACCACCAAGACCGGAACAACCTGCAAACTCAACGGCCCCAAAGAACGCAGTGTCAAGGTCGAAAAAGTCCTTGTTTCGCAAAGGGTGCCAAACACATCCAATCTGGGATTGGAAAATATCGGTGTGGCCTTGAATGACGATAAAGGGATCCGGGTGAACAACCGGCTGGAGACATCCGTTAAGGGGATCTATGCCATTGGCGATGCCACCGGCGGAACAATGCTCAGCCACGCGGCTTCTTCCATGGCGGTTTTTGCCGCGGAAAATGCCATGGGAGCCGACAATGCCTATCGATTCGATCTTATACCCCGGTGTTTGTGGACCCAGGCGGAGATGGGGTCGGTGGGGCTGTCGGAAGAGGAGGCGGAGAAAAAAGGGTTTGATGTGGAAACCGGTCTCTTCCCCTATGCCATCAATGGGATGGCCATGAGCCGGAACCAGGTCGACGGCGCCGTCAAAATCGTTTCAGATGCCCAATATGGTGAAATTCTGGGGGTGCATATTGTCGGTTCCAATGCCACCGAAATCATCGGCGAGGCGGTGACGGCCATGCAACTGGAGGCCACGGTTCAGGAACTTGCCCGTGGCATCAGGGTCCACCCGACTTTTTCGGAAGCAGTGGTCGATGCGGCCCGTGACGCCGGCAATTGGGCGTTGTATCTGCCAAGGGGTTAAGGGACGTGGAAAAGTCCGAATTGAAAGAGATTCAAATTATCGATTGGGGGAGGCTTGATTACCCAACGGCGCTTGTCCGTCAACGGCAAATGGTCGACCAACGGATAAGGGACCGAAGCCCGGACCGCCTGTTGCTGGTGGAGCATCCGCCGGTAGTGACCATCGGCCGTAGCGGAAGCCTGAACGACCTGCATGTTTCAAAAGCGGCCCTGGAAAAAAGGGGCGTTGGGCTGCAGCAGGTGGAAAGAGGCGGCCGGGCCACTTTTCACGGCCCGGGGCAGCTGGTGGCGTATCCCATCGTGAAAGTCGCCGATAAAGATCTGCACGCCTTTTTGAAGCAGTTGATCGATACCGCGGCGGATCTGCTGCGAAGTTACGGATTGGATCCTGAATTTCTCAAGGCAGAGCCGGGTGTGTGGGTCAACGGCGCAAAGATCGCCAGTGTGGGGCTGGCGGTACGCAAATGGGTGACCTACCATGGGATCGCCTTGAACGTCTCCACAGACCCGGCATGGTTCGAGATGATCATTCCCTGCGGCCGGCCGGGAGAGAGAATAACTTCCATGGAAAATGGGATGGGAAGATCCGTGAAAATGTCAGAGGTGAAAAAGCGTTTTGTCACCCAATTTATGAACCGGTTCGCCTATAAAGCCTCTGAAAAATCGAAAATCAAAGCGCAAAGAGACCCAAGATGGCTCGTTGCGCCCCCAACCGACCTCAAAGCCGTGGGTCGCATGGCAAAAAGGCTTGCCGGTCTGCAGCTGGCCACCGTCTGCCAGAGCGCGCACTGTCCCAACCTGGGTGAATGTTTCGCAAAAGGAACCGCCACTTTCATGATCATGGGAACGCGCTGCACCCGCAGGTGCCGGTTTTGTGCGGTGGGCAAGGGCTCACCGGCCCCTCCGGATGCCGACGAACCCCGGCGTATCGCCATGGCAATTGGCCGTATGGGCGTAAAGCACGCCGTGGTCACCTCCGTGACCCGGGACGACTTGCCCGATGGTGGTGCCGGACACTTTGTACAAACGATCCGACAGATCCATCGTCAATGCCCCGGTGTCTCAGTGGAAGTATTGGTGCCGGATTTTGGGGGCGCCCTTTCGGCCTTCGATGCCGTATGTGGAGCGGGTCCGGAAATATTTAACCACAATATCGAAACCGTGCCGCGGTTGTACGCCAAAATCCGCCCGAGGGCCGATTACCGCCGCTCACTGGGCATTGTGTCGTACGCTGCATCCCGGGGCGCCATCACCAAATCCGGCCTGATGCTGGGCCTGGGGGAGACGCAAGACGAGATAAAGAGAGTCATTGGTGATTTGAAAAAGGCGGGTTGCATGCTGCTTACCATAGGGCAGTATTTGGCCCCGTCTATAAACCATGCGCCGGTGGCGCGACATGTTCCGCCGGAAGAATTTGAAATGTGGGCCAAAACCGCACGCGATATGGGATTTACATCGGTGGCCTCCGGCCCGTTGGTAAGAAGTTCATATGGCGCCGGTGAGATGAAAGATGCGGGTCAAAGGGACTTTGGCGTCGATTCAATGAGAGAGGCAGGCTGATGGAAAGGAAACGCTTTATCGTTGAAATAGGCACAGGGGCGGACCTGCACGGGAAGGATGTCACCAAGGCGGCTTGCCGGGCGGTAAAGGACGCCATTTCCTGAAACATTTATCAACATGAAAAAAGGAGGAAGATAATGGACCTGACCAATGAGCTATTAATCAAGATGTATACTATCATGGTCAAAATCCGGACCTTTGAAAACCGGGTCGCCGAGCTTTTCGCAGACGGCAAAATCCCCGGCTTTGTCCACCTGTATGTGGGAGAGGAAGCCGTTGCCACCGGTGTTTGCGTAAATCTAACCGACAAGGATTATATCACCAGCACCCACCGCGGCCACGGGCATCTGATCGCCAAGGGGGGAGACATCAAACTGATGATGGCCGAGCTGTTCGGTAAAAAAACAGGTTACTGCAAGGGCAAGGGCGGTTCGATGCACATCGCCGATCTGGATCTTGGCATTATGGGCGCCAATGGCATCGTGGGCGGCGGCCCTCCCCTGGCCTCGGGTGCCGCGCTGGCCTGCCAGTACATGGGCAACGACGGTGTTGCGGTTTGCTTTTTCGGTGACGGCGCCTCCAACCAGGGCACGACCCATGAGGCTATGAATCTGGCCGCCTGCTGGAAGCTGCCGGTGGTGTTTGTCAATGAAAACAATATGTACGGCATCTCTTCCTGCACCCTCGACTCCATGTGCGTTGCCAACGTGGCCGACCGCGCGGCAGCCTATGACATACCGGGTGTGGTTGTGGATGGAAATGACGTGATCGCCGTCTGCGAAGCGGCCGCCGAAGCGATCAGCCGTGCGCGGCAAGGCAAGGGTCCGTCCCTGATTGAGTGCAAGACCTATCGCCACCGTGGACATTTTGAAGGGGATCCGTGTGTTTATCGTGATGATGCGCAGGTCCAAGAGTGGAAAGAGAAAGATCCCCTTCCACGGCTGGAACGAAAACTGCTGGAGATCGTGAACCAGAGGGAGCTTGAAAAGATCCAGGAGGCGCTTTTAAAAGATCTGGCCGCCGCCGAACAATTTGCCGAAGAGAGCCCGTACCCGGATGTGTCCGAACTGACAACCGACGTCTATACCTAAGCGCTCAGGGCGGTTTATCTGACAAAATGCCGATCGAGGTTTAAGGATCGAGCTTCGAGTTTCAAGCCAAAAAAGCAAGCACAGAAGGAGGATTGAAAATGCCGAAAATGACTTTTGCACAAGCGATAAATAGCGCCCACGTCGTAGAGATGGAACGTGATCCCAATATTTATGTCGCCGGTGAGGATGTGGGGGTTTTTGGCGGGTGCTTTGGCGTAACGGCCGGCCTGCTCGACAAGTTTGGAGATAAGCGGATCAAAGATACCACCATTACCGAAAGCGCCATCATCGGAACAGCGGTGGGCGCGGCGACCGCCGGCCTGCGGCCGGTTATTGAATTGATGTTTGTTGATTTTATCGGCGTGGCCCTGGACCAGCTCTACAACCAGGCGGGCAAGATGAAATATATGTTTGGCGGCAAGGCTGAAATCCCCATGGTCATGCGCACCGCCTGCGGTGCCGGGATCGGAGCCGCCGCCCAGCACTCACAGTGCCTGGAGGCCTTGTTCATGCACCTTCCGGGCTTAAAGGTGGTCATGCCCAGCACACCTTATGATGCCAAGGGGCTTCTTATCGAAGCGATTCGCGACGACAATCCGGTGGTTTTCCTGGAACACAAAGTGCTTTATGCCATGGAAGGAGAGGTCCCTGAAGGGGAGTACACCATCCCCTTTGGCCAGGCCGAGATCAAACGCGAAGGCTCGGATGTCACCGTAGTGGCGACGGCCAAGATGGTTCATACCGCCCTGGGTGCGGCCGAAAAATTGGATAGGGACGGGATCAGCGTGGAAGTAGTGGATCCACGGACGCTCTATCCGCTGGACATGGAGACCATTGTCGCATCGGTGGAAAAGACCCACCGACTGGTGATTCTGCACGAGGAGGTCAAATTCGCAGGATCGGGGGCCGAAATCGCCGCCCAGGTGGCTGAAGAAGCCTTTGATTACCTGGATGCACCCATTTTACGGGTGGCCGCTCCGTTCTGTCCGGTCCCCTTTTCTCCTCCGTTGGAGAAAGCATACATCCCCGGTGAAAGAGAGCTTATGGCGGCGGTCGGGAAGGTGATGGAGTGATTGCTATCTTAGGGAGGAACTATGTCAAGTCCAGGCAGTAGAGGATTCAACCTCCAAGATATCTTCAAAGCGCTTTAACAAAGCACACGCTAACAAGAAGGAGAGACAAGATGAAAGCAGCAGTATGGCACGGCAGAAAGGATGTCAGGATTGAAAATGTTCCCGAGCCTCCTCCCCCCGATAAAGGTGAGGTCAAAATCAAAGTTTACCAGACCGGTATCTGCGGGTCCGACCTGCATGAATACGATGCCGGGCCGATTTTCATACCCACAAAGGAACTCCATCCATTGACCGGCAAAAAAGCGCCCCTGATTCTGGGCCACGAATTCAGTGGTGAAGTTGTGGAGGTCGGCGAAGGGGTGACCAATGTCCGCGTGGGCGAACGCGTGGCGCCGGACGCCGCCCAGCACTGCGGTGAGTGCTACATGTGCAAGGTGAACCGCTACAGCGTCTGTGAAAAGCTGGCCTTTACCGGCCTGATGGCCGACGGCTCCTTTGCCGAATATGTCAATGTGCCCGCCTACACCTGTTATAAACTGCTTCCCGAGATTTCCAACGAGGCCGGCGCCCTGGTCGAACCGTTGGCGGTAGGTATTCACGCGATCCGGCAGGGAAAAGTGCTGCAAGGCGATACCGTTGCCGTTGTGGGCGCGGGCACCATCGGGTTGGTGACCATCCAGGCGGCCCGGGCCGCCGGCGCAAGCAAAGTCTTTGCCATCGAACTTTCCAAAGATCGGAAAGAAAAAGCAAAGGGACTGGGGGCCACCGTTCTGGACCCCACACAGACGGATGTGGCCGCTGAAATCCGGGACCAGACCGACGGGCAAGGCGTGGATGTGGCCATCGAGTGCATCGGCAAAGCCGCCACGGTCAATACCGGTATCCAGTGTGCGAAACGCGGCGGGAGAATCGTGGTGGTGGGTATTTTCGAAAAACCGGGCGAGATAAATTACAACGACCTGGTGTTTCAGGAAAAAGAGATTGTCGGATCGTTGGCCTACTATGGCGAATTCAACAGCGCCATCGCGCTGCTGGCCGACGGTCGCATCAAGGCCGAGCCCCTGATCACCGGCAAGATCAAGTTGGATGATATTGTTGAAAACGGCTTTGATGAACTGATTAAAAACCGGGAGTCCAATATAAAAATTCTGGTCGAGTCATAACTCCCACAATAACAAACGGAATCGAAAGGTAAACAGGTGAACAGGTTCATTCTCCCGATCACTCTTCTTACCCTTTGCATCGGGGCTCCATTTGCATCGGCAACCCAAACCGATCCGGGGGATGGGTATACAGTGGACCAGTGCGTGGCGTGTCACGAAGAGATGGCCCAAGACCATGGGCACTCCGTGCATCGGAGCGCATCATGTTTGCAATGCCACCAGGAGGCGGTAGATGAAGCGCATGAGCAGCTGCCCCCACCCCCCGTGGATTGTGGCCGGTGCCACGCACCGCACGACGAGAAGGTGGCCCATGACCCCCACACAAGGATTGCCTGCAAAGCATGCCACCAGAAAGACGGCGTTGCGGTTGCAGACCCTGAGTCAGGGCGGGTGATCTTCAGCGGTGAGACGGTGCCGGGACGTAACCTG
>JASFKE010000031.1:0-13490 GCA_050118795.1 Desulfobacteraceae bacterium
TTTTTTGCCATGTCGGTCCCGCCAGAGCCACAGCTGAAAGAGCCCAAATCCCCAGCAGTACATTGATGGGACGAAACGGCCGTTGCTTCATTTCACCAACAAGCAGGTGTTCGAGTAGGTGGGGATCGATAAATTGTCTCCACAAAGCAACACGGTCCTGTCGTCGCCGGATATGCCACCACAGGGCCAGCCCCGGTAATAGGGATAGCAGCCAGAAGGGACGCAGGAAGTGAAAATCAACCATTATCAGCCATACCTTTTGCGAGTTCGATTTTTCAGCAGAATGCCCATATGGTAAGCCATCCCGGCGACCATGAACGCGGCAAGGGGCCAGTGGAACAGATCGATCCGCGGTCGGTAGGTCTCGCTCTCCACATCCCGTGTGTCGATTTGGTCCAACTCCGCATAGATATTGTGTAATTGCCTGCCATCGGCTGCGTAAAAGTAACGTCCGCCGGTTACGGCCGCAACGGCGGTCAAGGCCTCTTCATCGAATTTTTCCTCTCCGGTGGAAGCCGGATCACCGATACCCACCACATGGATGGTGATATCATTGTCGTTTGCTATTTTTGCTGCTTCCGCCGGTGGAATTCTGCTGCCGGTATCATTACCGTCGGTCAAGGCGATGACCACACGATCTTTGACTTCACTCTGTTCAAACAAGGTGATGCCAAGACCGATGGCATCACCAAATGCCGTGCGCGGTCCAGCCATGCCAACGGCCGTTTCGGCGATTAACTGGCGACAGGTTTCAAGATCCTGGGTGAAGGGGACCTGGACAAAGGCGGCGCTTCCGAAAACAATCAATCCGACCCGGTCGCCTTCCCTTCGAATCAAAAATTGATCCAGAACCTCCTTTACAGCGGTCAAACGATCAACTCTATCCCCACGGGAATTGGTAAAATCCTGGGTATCCATGGAACCTGAAAGATCCACCAGGAGCATGAGATCCCTGGTGGGCAATACCCGGCTGATGGGCGGCTCCAGATATTGCGGCCGCGCCAGAGCCAGAGCAATAAATGCCCAAAGCGTCCAATTGAACACACGCGCCAATCCTTTGGTTTCGGCAACCACTGCACCGTGAGCCGGTTTTTCTCCGGCCAAAGCGGCCACGCGCTGAAACCATGGTACGCGGATGGCCTGGCGGGTCTGGCGATACGGCGGCAGCACGGAACGAAAAATGAGAGGCAAGAAGATAAGCAGCAGCAGCCATGGGTGGGAAAGTGTCACCATTTTAACGCCCCTTTTCCAGCTTGCGATCATCGGACAGATGATGGTATCGAATCCAGAGTCCGGCCAAATCGATAAGTCCCGGCGTTGCCGATGTTTTCGGATCGAGCTTGCCGATCTCGGAAAAGTCACCGCGGGGGCATGTGGCGGTCAAAAAAGCCGCCCATTTTTTGCCGTAAAGTGGTGCCACCTCTTCGCGGGGAAATACCGACAAAGCCACACGTTTTAACAGCACCGATATGTCACGGAGAGTCTGTACATCTTGCAGCAATAAAATCCCGGCACGGCGATATGCGCTGCGCTTCCGGTTGCCATGCAACCGGAAAATGAGCAGCAGTGCGACCATCAACCCAATTGCGATGATGAGCCACATACCAGGCGCAAGGGGCCACAGCGGCGGCGCTTCCGGGATGACGATATCGCGAAGGGTATTCAAGCTGTGTATGTCGTTTTTCATCACACCACCGGTGCTTTCTCTTGGAAATTGGTCAACGTTTTTGAGCCCCCGACCGGCACACCCAGGAGACGCCGGACCTGATCAACGACACTGCCCGCATTGTTCACCAACAACAGCGGGGCCGAGAACTTTCTCAGGAAACGGGTGATTTGCGCCTGCTCTTTGCGATAATCTTGGCTAAGCTTTTGGCGTATTTCTTTATGGGTGAGATCTATTTCAGCCTGCAACTCGCCATCTGACAGGGTGAGCCGCTGTTCAGGCGGATCGAGGCGCACGGGGTCGTGAACCAGCAACCCCAATAGATCATTGTGGGCGGCGATCCGGGTAGTCAGCTTCTCGGTCCGTCCATCCACGCCCAAAAAATCGCTGATCACCACCACCAGCACATCGTGTGGTGCTGTTTGAAGCGCCTTTTCCAGGGCGATATTCAGCATGTCAGCCATCGGCTCGATCCGGGTCTCTGCGCCAAGTTGATGATTCAAACGTACAATCGCTGCCAGGATCGACATGACGGTCTTGTGGAGCCGCTTCGGTCTTATGCCAATCAGCTCACTGTCGTTGAAAACAATGGCACCCACGCGGTCCCCGACATCCAAAGCGCGCCATGCGCCCAACGCGGCCAATTGAGCTGCTGTGACCGATTTCATTTTGTCCCGGGTGCCGAAAAACATGTTGATACGCTGATCCACCACAAGCAGAACCGCCCGGTCTTTCTCTTCGGTATAGACGCGTACATGCGGGCTTAAGGTTCGTGCGGTCACTTTCCAGTCTATGGTGCGGATGTCGTCGCCGGCCACATATCGGCGCAATTCCTCGAAGTTGAGACCACGGCCGCGAAGGCGCGATGCATAACGGCCGGAGAGAACACTGGTCACCGGCTGGGTCGGCAGCAAGGAGAAGTCTCTGACCTTGAACTGGATACGGATCAGCTCATCGAGATTCGTGTAAGCGCCGTGCGGTTTTTCCAGTCCAGCTCGTTTTCTCCTGATCTTTGTCCAATCCATAATGTGTGGAACCTTTAGCTATTGGCATACTGCAGACTATTGCGCGAAATGGGTGACCTTCATGCAATCGCCACCAGCTTGATTAACTGTGAAACAACATCGTCGGTTGTAATCCCGTCTGCCTGGGCCTCGTAACTCAAGACAATTCGGTGCCTCAGGCAGTCATGGATCACGGCGCGGATGTCATCGGGTGTTACATGGTCGCGCTCCTGCAGCCAGGCATAGGCCCGGGAGCATTTATCAAGTGCAATGGAGCCACGGGGACTGACACCCACCTGAATGTATTTCGACAGCTCATCACTGTATTCTTCCGGTCTTCGTGTGGCTGCCACAAGGCAGACGATATACTCCTCCATGGGCTCCGAGATCTTTACGTCACTGATCTTCGAACGGGCCTCGAATATGGATTGCTGGGCAATGGGATCCGTGGTTTGGGATCGGTTTGATGACGTTGAATCTTCAAACGCCTGATCGGTGCCCCCCAACCCTTCACTTCTGACCATGCGAATCACTTCCCGTTCGGCCGCGTCATCGGGATATGAGATAAAGACATGCATGAGAAACCGATCCATCTGCGCTTCGGGCAGTGGATAGGTGCCTTCCTGCTCGATAGGATTCTGGGTGGCCATCACCATGAAAAGCGGGGGCAGGCGGTGCGTCTTGTTGGCCACCGTGATTTGACGCTCCTCCATGGCTTCCAGCAGCGCCGCCTGAACCTTGGCGGGAGAGCGGTTGACCTCGTCGGCCAGCACGATATTGGCAAAAATGGGACCGGGCTGAAATTTAAACCGTTCGCCGGCTTTTTCGCCGAGGTACATTTCAGACCCGGTGATGTCCGCAGGCAGAAGATCGGGTGTAAACTGGATTCGACTGAAATCCGCCTCCAGATTTTTGGCCAGGCTTTTTACCGCCCGTGTTTTGGCCAAACCGGGGAGTCCCTCGACCAATACATTCCCATTGCACAGCAGCGTGAGAAGGAGCCGTTCGACCACACGCTCCTGTCCGATGATGGATTGCCCCATCCGCTTTTTGAGTTCCACTATCTGCTCATGGGCGGTCATAGGCTCTCCCTGGATTGAAACCTGGATTAAAACCTGGATTAAAAATAGATGAAAACCACCCGGACAAGCACCTGAGCCGTCCGGGTGGATCTGGTTTGCGGTTTCCGGTCTTGTTACTGTCTTGCCGCCGCCTGCTGCATTTTTTGCAGAACCTTTTCCACACTCAACGATGCCACCGGCTGGCTGGGTGGATAGTCAACAAAGGTCTGTAAAAATTGCTTTACATAGGCCTGGGCAGGGACAAACATCCACATCTGATCTCCCAACCAGCGTGTATAGAGGGCTGCATCGGGCGTAACCTCAAAAGGATCCTGCCGCAAACTAATAACCAATGGCCAGCTCGGTGACTTCCTGTAGGCTTCGTTGATGGCGCCTTCCATGATCGTGAAATGAATTTTCCACTGCATATACCGTATCGCGTTTAAATTACCACCGGCATCAAAGTAGAATATCTCCTTCCGAGCGCCCGGCCCCTTGCCCGCCAGGAGATCAGTCTGATCATATCCATCTAGATGCGTCTTGAAGGTCTTATCACCGATGCGAAGACCTTTTTTCAGCTTGTCTTTGATTTTGGAGTCGCCGGCGGCTGCCACCAGAGTCGGGACCCAATCTTCCATTGAAAAGATATCATTGACGATCGTTCCGGGTTTCACCACACCGGGCCAGCGAACCATGGCCGGAACGCGGAAACCGCCTTCCCAGGTGGTTCCCTTTTCACCACGAAAAGGAATGGTGCCGCCATCGGGCCAGGTAAATTTCTCAGCCCCGTTGTCGGTTGAATAGATGACGATGGTGTTGTCGGCAATGCCCAGCTCATCGAGTTTGTCCAGCAATCGGCCCACATCGTGATCATGTTGCGCCATTCCGTCTGCATAGAGGCCATATCCGGTTTTTCCGTCCCACTCCGGACTCAAACGCGTCCAGACGTGCATTCGGGTGGCATTGTGCCAGACGAAAAACGGCTTCTTGGCTTTGACCGCCCGTTCAATGAAATCGATGGAGGCATTGGCGAACTCTTCATCGGCGGTTTCCATACGCTTGCGGGTCATGGGGCCGGTGTCCTCGATCTTGCCGTCGGCGGTGGCTTTGAGAACACCCCGTGGTCCGAACTTTTTATGAAATTCAGGGTCCTTGGGGTAGTGGTAGGTTTCAGGCTCCTCTTCGGCATTCAGGTGATAGAGGTTCCCAAAAAACTCATCGAAACCGTGGGCCGTGGGCAGATGCTTGTCCAGATCCCCAAGGTGGTTTTTGCCGAATTGACCGCTGGTGTATCCGAGCGGCTTCAGCAGCTCGGCCAGCGTCGGATCCTGGTCCTGGAGGCCTTGGTCCGCCCCGGGCATACCGATGGTTAAAAGACCTGTCCGAAAAGGGTGCTGTCCGGTAATAAAGGCGGCTCGCCCGGCCGTACAGCTCTGTTGGGCGTAATAGTCGGTGAACAGGGCGCCCTCATCGGCGATACGGTCGATATTGGGTGTGCGTCCGCCCATCATGCCGCGGTGGTAAGCACTGATATTGTACATGCCGACATCATCGCCAAAGATCACCAAAATGTTTGGTTTGGTCGCGGCGGTGGTCGTTCCTGCGAGCATCAGCACTAGAAGGCAGATCATAACGCTGACAATTATGGGTTTCTTCATGGGGCCTCCTTTCACTTTGCCTCTTTGTTTGATTTTTGTGGTATCTATTCAAAACAAAACCGAACTGATTGTCTCTTATCTGTTGTGTCTGTATGTATGCGTTTGCTTCTCTATTTTTCCATCATTTGGCAACGGCGCCTTCGCCCTGACCGCTTTGATGGCCTCTATACCGGCCTTGAAAGAGACAGCATAGATTTGAATGTCGGGCGGCTCTTTCAATAAATGGAACGTGCCCAAAAATGTGCCGAATCGATCGCTGCGCCAATAGGCGTCCAACTCCGGCTGATCTCTCCACGTCTGGATGATGAAAAAACGGCTCTCATCCGCAATATCGCGGCACAAGCAGTGGCGCAGGCACCCGCTTTGCGCGGATGTCTCCTCTAGGATCATCGGGACCGCCTGAATGAACTCCTTTTGCTTTTCCGCCAATACATCCATTTCGTATAGGACAAAGATCATATCCCCCCCTGGTGCAGATAAATATCTTCCCAGGTCATGGTTTAACGGCATATGGGGTACAAGGTGGAACCGAGGTGTGGTGGAACGTGCAGTGGAAGCGATATAGCGCGGATGGTTCGAAGCTGCGTGGAGCTGTGGAGCAGCAAATTATAGAAATTTTAGGAGCAATAAACAGGCCAGGGGACCGAACTGGTATAAAAACGGATAACCGACGATAATTAATGAAATAAATGATTCTTTATCCGCCCGAACTGAGTTGATGGGCAAGAAATTTATCACGGAATGGCGTGGCTTCCACGGTATTCCGTGGAAATGATACCCGTGTTATGCCGTGGCTGAACATCATTGCACACCAGACCCTATTGACCAGACCCTATTGAATCGATATCCGAGATCAGCTTCGGGGCGTGGAGCGACGAATGCCCAGTTTTTTCATTCGATCCCTGAGGGTGCTGGGAGCCAGGCCCAGCACCTGGGCCGCCCCTTGCCTGCCCTCGATCTTCCAACGGGTCTTTTCAAGAATGTCGGATATGTGCTCCCTCTCGACATCGGCAAGTCTCTGACTCCTGTTACCCCAGGTTCCCGTCCGGCCGGATGGGGTGAGTTTTTCGGTGAGCTTGAATACTGAGTTTTTGGAGGCAATCACGGCCCGCTCGATGACATTTTCCAGCTCCCGGACATTGCCGGGCCAGTCATAGCTTTGTAAATGCTCGATCACGCTGCCGGGAATGGAGATGATGGTTTTGCCCATCTCGCGGTTGTACTTCTTTACAAACCAGTTCACCAGCAGCGGAATATCCTCTTTTCGGTGCCTCAAGGGCGCTATGGTGAGGGGAAAAACATTGATACGGTATAGCAGGTCTTTGCGAAAGCGCCTGTTTTTCACCGCCTCATCGAGATTCCGGTTGGATGCTGCGATGATGCGAACATCCACGCGCATGGTTTTAGAGCTGCCCAAAGGTTCGAGCTCGCCATCCTGCAGCACCCGCAGCAATTTGGCCTGGAGTTCTATGGGGATTTCACTGATCTCGTCCAGGAAGAGGGTGGCGCCGTCAGCCAGTTGGAAACGGCCCACACGCCGGGTATCGGCCCCCGTAAAGGCGCCTTTTTCGTAGCCGAACAGTTCGCTTTCGACAAGGGTGGCCGGCAATGCCGCGCAATTGATTTTGACCAGGGCGCGTTTGCTGCGGGTGCTGGCGTTGTGAATGGCCCTGGCAATGAGCTCCTTGCCGGTCCCGGTCTCCCCCATGATCAGCACGGGAGCGTTGGTGGGCGCCACCTCCGCTACTCTGTAAAGTACGTATTTGAGTGCATCGCTGTTGCCGATGATGTTGTCGAAATTGTGTTCCCCCTTGATCTCTTCCTGAAGATATAGCCACTCTTTTTCAAGCCTTTTTTGAAGGCGGGCGATCTCCCTGTTGGCTTGTCGAGTACGGATTTCAGACTCTTTACGCGCAGTGATGTCCCGATGGGCAACGACCACCCCTCCCTTGGCGCCTTTGAACGGCAGCACCACCATCTGGAACCAGCGCTGCTGGGTCGAAGCGTGGCAAGGATACTCCATGGAAAAGCGTGCCGAGGATCCGTTCAAGACACTATCAAGCCCTTCAACAGCCGCATGAACGCTCTGTCTATCCACTGTGGACTCCGCCGAGGAGGCCTGGCGGCAGACATCGATATAGTTCACGCCTGTGCCGATCAGTTCCATGTTGGCCTTGTTTTCACGGGCAAAGTTCATCCAGCTGTCATTGACGGCCAAAATGCATCCGGTTTGATCCAGAACGGCAATATGGTCTCCAATGGAGTTGAGAACAGCACTGTTGAACTCTTTGCTTTGGATCAAAGCCCTCTCCATTTTCCTGCGTTCGGTGATGTCCTGCACGGTGCCGATCATCCTGACCGGTTTTCCACCATTGTCAAATGTGACCTCGGCACGTTCGTGAACCACGCGTTCGTCGCCATTGGGCAGTACGATGCGGTGCTCGATGCTGTAAGTGTTCTCAGTGCTTTGCAGGGCCAGATCGACGGTACGCGCCACTTGGTCTCGATCGTTGGGATGCACCGTATCCAAAAAGGCTTCGTAGGTTGCCCCGAAGGATTTGGACGACCTTCCGAAAATGCGGTATACCTCATCGGACCACCACAGCTCATTACGGGTGATGTCCCAATCCCAACTGCCAAGGTGGGCGATTCGCTGGGCTTGGCGGAGATTTTCCACCACGGTTTTAAGGGTGGTAATGTCCCGGCTGGTGCCCCACGTTCTCAAAAGCCGCCCCTCTTCAACGATGGGACTGATATTTTTTAGAAAGTAATACAAGGCGCCATCCTTGGTCACTTCAACCGACTCCAGGTCCGTCATGCTGTAACCGGTTCGAATCAACTGCCTCAACGTAGCGATGCTCTCGGGCATTGAACGGGGCATGACATCTTCCAGGCGCAGGCCCACCATCTCCTCTCCCCGTTCATACCCGGCCGATCGAGCATAGAGATCGTTGGCTTCCGTAAAATAGGCATATTGGTAGAGGTGATCGATCTGTTTATCTTCGGGCAGGTCGATGGCCAATGGCCGTTCCAACTCGATGCACCAGATGGCCTCGGTGCTGTGTTCGATCAAGGCCCGAAAGCGCTCTTCGCTTTTCATCTTTGGGGATATATCTGCCTTATGATCATTCATCTTCTTTATCCAATGGCCTTGGAGCTGACGTTATTTCCCGGCCTCTTCCGCCAGCCGTTCGGCAAGCTGGCGCAACTTCAGGCCCACTGCATTTTGGGGATCTTGGGCCAGAATGCGTTGGGCTGTTTTGTTAACCTGGGAAAATTGGCCGTGTTTGACATAATACCGGACCAGGGCATTGAGGTAGTCGGGGTTTTGGGGCTCGAGCTTGTAGGAACGTTCCAAGGCGGCCTGGGCCTTGTCCGGTCTGTTCAGATAGTCCCATATCTGCCCTGCATTGTAGTGCACCCGCGCATAGTTCGGCATTCCCCCTGATGCAGTTTCCAGGTATTTTGCGGCTTCTGCATAGCGTTTCTCTTCGGCCAAAAGCAATCCCAGTGAGTAGTGTACCTCATACAGGTCACTGCGTACTGCCAAGACATCTATGAAGAGTTTTTCCGCCTCGGCGTTGTCTCCCTTTTGGTTGTAAAGCATGGCCAGGTTGACCTTGGCCGGGTAGAACTGGCTGTCGATACTGATGGCCGCCCGGTATTGGTTCATGGCCCGATCCGTTTGTTTCAGGTTGCTGTAGAGGTTGCCCAGATTGAACCGGCCGAATGAAAAGTCGGCCGAATAGGCCATGGCCTCCTCATAGGCCGAAAGGGCTGTTTGATAGACCGCTTCGGCTTCTGAAAACAATTCGGCTTTGCCTGCCGCGGCGACCTGGTTGGCCGCCTCCATGCGGATGGCGGTCACCGGATCATACAGCATGGCGGTGAGCAGTTTGATGCGTCTATTATCAGGAGCGATCAAATCGAACCGGCTCAGGGCTGTGTGGCGAATCAGGGCTTCGGGATCGTCAATGGCCTTTATCAAAGCGTGCTGTGTCTCCCGGCCGGGGTAGTGGCGCAGCAGGGAGAGGGCTGTGGCACGCACAATCACCGGATATAGCGCATCTCCGGCCAGTTGGATCAATTGGCGCTGGGCTCCGGGCCGCCGTTCACGACCGGCCCCGAGGATGGTGCCGTAGTGGTCGGCGCGTCCCGGGCCGTACCATTTGGTCATGGCGTCATCGGCCCATTGTCGGCTTTTGTCCCGGTGGCATCGATTGCACGCGTTGGGCGTATCCAGCCGAAGGCTCAGATCGGGCCGCGGAATCCGGAAACTGTGATCGGGCCGGTAGTCGATGACCATGTAGTTGCGCCCGGGCATGTGGCACTGGACGCATTGAGCGCCGCTGCCCACTTCGAACAGGACCTTTCCATCCTTATCCTTGATGGGATCGCCGGTTTCACCGGCCTGTTTGTGAAAGTGGTGGGCCTTGGTATCGTAAACGGCGGCCTTGTGGCATTGCAGGCACAAGGCATTGTCCTGTTTTACAGTTTTGACGCTGTGCACATCGTGGCAGTCGCTGCAACGGACATTGCGATGGTACATCTTGCTCTGGGTAAAAGAGCCGTAGACGTAGACTTCATCCAGAATCTGGCCGTCGGGATAATACAACCCTTCGGTTAGCAAGGTAGGCAGCAAGCTGTCCAGCAGATCCTTTTCATAGTGGGTATAATCGCCCAGGATGGCCCGGCGGCCGTGGCAGGGGGCGCACAGCTCCACCTGATCCCGGGCGCTGATGCCGCCGGTCTTCACCGTCAGCGCGTAATTATCGTGGGTTTGGGGCCTGGCCATGGCGGGCAGTTCGGCCCAGGCCACGTGGCGGGAGCCGGGGCCGTGGCACGCTTCGCAGCCAACGTCGATCTCCGACCAGGTGGTTTGATAGGTACCCTTGTCCGGGTCGTAGTTCTTCTTCAAATTGGTGGAGTGGCATTCGGCGCACATGCCGTTCCAATTCTGGCCGGCATTGGTCCAGTAGAGCCAGTCCGTTGGGTTGACCGGTTTGTCCGGGTTGAGGTGGTACCATCGCTTCTGGCGGGCATCCCAGGCAATGGGCAGGCACTGCAGCCGGCCGCCGGGAAAGGGAACCAGATATTGCTGCAAGGGGTAGACGCCGAAGACATATTGGATCTGAAAATCGGCCATCTCCCCGCCGGGTCCCTGGGTGCGGACCCAGAATTGATCCTCTTTGCGGTAAAACCTGGATTGGGTGCCGAAGTAATCGAACAGCGCACCATTGAAATCACCCAATACGGTCTCTTCGGCAGCCACGTCCATGGCCAGGTCGTGATGGGACCCTTTCCAGCCGTCGTATTGGGGCTTGTGGCATTCGGCGCACTTTTGGCTGCCGGTAAATGTGGGGGCCACGGCCTTCACCGCAACGTTGCCAATGGACCGCTGGTGTTCAATCCGCCACTGATAAAGGGGAACAGTGGCGATAATGATCAAAGTGGCAACGATGCCGATAATTTTCCAATGGGCGGTGCTCTTCATGGCGTTTTCGCGTAAACCGGCTGTCTCTTGTTATAGCCGCCGCGACGGATGGCGTCACGCGTGTTGACTGTGATGACATTGTTTTCGATGGTCAGTGAATAGATCTCCAACGCCCTTGGCGCCGGAGCGTTTACCACCTCACCGGTGATGTCGAATACCGAAGCATGGCACGGGCACACAAAGCGTTTTTCCGCTTCCACCCAGGGCACGGTACAGCCCAAGTGGGTGCACTGGCGGGAGATGGCCAAAAAACCGCCGTCATCAAGGCGGGTCAGGTAGAACCGTCCGCGAACAAAGGCGGTGACCGTTCCCGGCGAATACTGGTCCACATGACCGCATCGGACCATGGTCTCTCTATCCCGGCGCTCCGTTGCAGCTTTACCCCGGCCTAGAAAAGCCGCGCCAACGGCCGCCAATTCCACCAGGGCCAGCCCCCCCAATACCATCCACAGTCGGGATAGGAAGCTCCTGCGGGGGTTCTCTTTTTTATCGGTGGCCGAGCTTCCGGGCGCTCTTTTCCGGCTGCCTTTTTTCATATGCCTCCTCACTGCCAGGGCCACGTAAGGGCCATGGATGTTCCCCGGAACCAGGTTCCGGTGATCGTCAGAAGGATAAAAACGGTGAACAGAAAGGTAAACATGGCCTGAACGCCATCATGGGCCGAAGCCCCCGGCATCTTTTTGGAAAGCCCGTAGATTGCCGGCAAGAGCGCCAATCCGAGAACAGGGGCCAACCACCACAGAAAACTCACACCGTTGGCATAGCCGATGATCCACACGGGCGTTGCAATCAAAGCCGTCAGCGCCGCTATCAAGGAGGTGCGCCGCCCGGCTGGGCTGCCAAACCAGATACCGCTGCTGTCATTTTCCTTGGATATGATGGGCAGCAGAGCAAGGGCGATGATCACCAGCAACGGAATGACGGCAACGGCCAGCAGGGGGTGCAGATGAACCAGCATCTCCTGAAGGCCGGCAAAATACCAGGGAGCCTTGGTGGGATTGGGGCTGAGGCCCGGGTTGGCCTTGGGACCCAGCGGCGCATCCCACAAGGCGGCCATGATCATGACCAGTGCTATGACGGACGCGGCCATGGCCAACTCCCGCACAAGTAGATGGGGAATGGTTTCGAGGCGCACCTCTTTGACTTCGGGGTTTGTCAGCTTCCCAGGCTTGGCGGCCAATCCGCCGGCTTTGCGAATGCGCCAGAAGTGAAACGGCAGGGCCGCTATAAGGACGGCCGGCAGGACAGCGGTATGCAGGGCATAAAAATTGGCCAGTGTCCGTGGTCCCAATTCACTGCCGCCGACCATCATCTGCCGCAGGTCATCGCCAATGACGGGAAGGTAAGCCACCATGGAGGTGCAAATGGTCACGGCCCAATAGGCCAGTTGGTCCCAGGGCAGCAAGTAGCCCGTGAAATTGGAGGCCAAAATGGCCGCAAAGATCACCAGCCCGATCCACCAGTTCGATCCACGCGGCGGTTGGTATGCCCCAGTATAAAAAACCCGCAGCATGTGCAGAAAAACGGTCAATACCAGAATGTTGGCGCTCCAGTGATGGACGTTGCGGATCAATGGACCGAAAGCCATTGAGGTCTGCAACCCGACAATGGAGCCATAGGCCCGCTCCGGCATGGGGGTGTATGCGAACTTGAGCATCACACCGCTGGCCATCGACAAGAGCACCAGGAGAGCGGCCGCCCCCCCCAATCCCCAAGTATAGGTGAACCCAGCGGCCGACGCGCTCACGTTCCGCGGGCGCAAATGAAACAAAAATGTTTTACGAAGACGCCGGTTGATTTCCATGGCAATGGACAGGATACACACCTGTTATTTTTTTGATAAAAAAAGCCCGGGTAATCAATATTCTGTATACACCAAGCGGTGGAGAACAGCAAACAGCTTAACTTTTTCGGCATCGGCATAGAGCAGTACTGATCCCGCGAAATGGGGTAAAGGCTATCCAGAATGGCAAAAAACGGATCGTTATACACTAAACCAAGGGTTGCCAATCCGATGAAGCAGCTTTAAGTTACAAATTAAAGCTTGCACTCTGCATCGACCATTCAATCAATTCTCAGTTACAAGGAGAAATCCTATGAGATTCCTATGTTTTGCTATTGTCATGTTATTCGCGCTCTGTTCAATGGCGCCGGCTGATACGTTGGAACTGGTCAACGGCCAGACTGTCCAAGGCACCTTTGTGGGCCGTGCCGATGAGAAAATTCAATTTGAAGTCAACGGCATCGTCACCAGTTACCATGCTAAAGATGTCAAGAATATTGCTTTCGGCTCCGGTGGGCAGCCTGCCGCCGCCCCGGCAGCCCCTGCCACCAAAGCCGCTGCACAATCCGGCTCAGTCACCGTTCCGGCGGGCACCATTATCCTGGTCCGTACCAAAGACCCGCTGGATACGAGACGCCATCGGGCCGGACACAAATTTACGGCGGCCTTGGAAGCAGACCTCGTAGTCAATAATACGGTTGTGACCCCCAGGGGCGCCACGCTGTATGGTGAGCTGGTCCAGGCCAAACAAGCCAGGCGGCTGGCGGGAAAATCCGAAATGACCATCACCTTCACCGGCCTGATGATCAACAACCAGATTCGGC
>JASFKE010000032.1:0-13351 GCA_050118795.1 Desulfobacteraceae bacterium
GTACCGCCTGCTGAAAATTCCGATTGCACCGTCAGGAAAATCAGCCATGATTCTCCTGACGGACACGCCGCATCTTGGACATGTTCCGGTACACCCCCAGCGCCGAGAGTATGAAAAAGATTTGGTGGCTTTTCCTATCCTGCCGGGGTAGGTATGGGTGCCAACCTCTGAGGCTCTCATGCCCCCCACGTTGCTTTCCACCCCTTCGTGACGACCGACGCAGAGCCAACTAAAGTTGACTCTGCGTCGGTTCTCTTTCAGCGGTTGTCAGTCCGCTAATGCATTGAGCACATTGCAGCCCTTGCATTTATAGTGAAATGCGCAGATTTTGTAACCTACATGATCATTTCTGTAATTCAATTCTGCTTCCACTTCTGTCCGACTCAAATTCATACCGAAATATCAGCACATTTCAACTCTGGCATGTCAATTGCTTTTTAAATTAGGATGAAGTGCCGGCCATTTCCGTTATAAGGGGGAGGATATGCCGCCGCCAATCCTAAATTAACAGGATAAATGAACAGAGGAGGTAATGTATTATGAAGATTAACATTATGAAAATATTCGCTATCATGTTGGTAGTCGGTTTAATGGCTGCAACCGGAGCCATCGCCGAAGACAACAGTATAACCGGTACCGTTGAAAAAACAGACCAAGGCATTGTCATCTCTGCTGATGATGGCGCCACATACATCGTAATGGGCAAAGACCTGACAGAAATGGTTGGAAAAACAGTTAAAGCCACCGGTACTCTGGCCGAAGGCAAATCCGGTAAAATCCTCACTGTCGTCAGTGTTGAGCCCGTTGAGTAATGAGAATCGCCCGGAGGTGTCCTATATCCGGTTCACCCCCTGGTTCAGGATAGAGAGATGGACATTTCTGGTATCACCCCCGCCAAGGCAGAATGAAGCTCAATTCTACGAGCTTTCCTCTTTTGCCGTAAAATAACGTCCTCGATATTTGCAAAGCCGGTGCGGGGCCGATCCCCAGAGGCCCTCACCGGCTATTCTATTGCGCTATTTTTAAAATCAGGTGGCCTCTTTGAAAAATTGCACTTGATAGGTTTCCACAGCCAAATCACCCTTTCGCCAGGCATCCGCAGACAACCCGGCTTTGGTGCACAAATGCCCCAAAAAGTCTTCCGCTTGAGGCAGTTGCTCCCAAACCTGAGGTAGAAATGTTGCCCCGGCAAGCTTTTTACGTATCGTGACGCCGTCGACCCGGGGTCGTATCTTGGCGACCAGATCGGCGGCATCGTCATAGACCAAAGGTTGAGGTTCGGTCAACACACTGACCTCAATAACGACCCGATCCAGTTCACGACGGGTCAATGGACTGAAACGTGGATCGTTAAAGGCGGCATTCATGGCATTGCTGCGAACCCCTTCCACCAAGGGTTCATGCCCCACCAAGCTCCCAATACAGCCCCGAAGATGCCCTCCGATTTTGAGCGTGACAAAGGTACCGGCAGGCGCCCGTAAAGCGTCGCTCTTGATCGTGGCATCCAACTTTTTCTCATCTTCTTGTGATATCTGCCGATTGAACTTTTTCATCAGGGTATGCCGTGCCAGCGTCACCAATGTCTGGCCCTGGGCCTGGGTTAATCCGGACGATTTTTGCTTGGATAATGACATGGTCTCACTTCAAAAGATCATAATTGAAAAACAGACCCCATAAGTACCCTGTATAATGGGCCTTAAACGAGTGTCAAACCCTAATATTAAAATACTGTTTAATGAAGATGGCCACTGATTCAGCATCATTTATTCCAAAAACAGGCACATCAAGGGTAATGCAGGCATCACTGACGACACCGATCAATTGGGGGTCATCCTGGCACAAGGGTGCGGCATCACCGGTGGCGCCCGGACGAAAAATCTCTATTTTGGGTTGGGGCCCTTTTTTGAAACCTTCCGCGATGATCAAATCAGCAGAGCTCACCAAAAAGGACAATTCATAAGGCAGGTGGTCGTGGCCCGCATCCAGGACCATACCGATTTGGTTTGCCGATGAGATAATGGTAGCCATGGCCCCGGCTTTTTTATGGCGCCAGGTGTCCTTCCCCGGCTTGTCCATCTCAAAGCCGTGCGCGTCGTGCTTGATGACGGCGACGTTTATACTTGCACGGGTCAACAGGGGGATCAATTTTTCGATGAAAGTGGTTTTACCGGAACCCGAGTGCCCCGCAAATGAGATGATGGGAGGCGCTATCCCCGGTTGTGTGGCCGAAGGCCGATCATCGAGATTAAAATAGGTATCGAAAATATCGTCGTCTGCCCGAAGGCATTTTCGTTTCATCTGCTTATAGGAACTGAGCAGTTCCTTGCCGCCGCTTGTGAGCCGGGTGCCACTGGCTTTATCACTGGACACCACTTTGGTTTTCAGGTGCATTTCGGTGGATCTAAGTTTGCTCCAGGCTGTTTTATAGGACATCCCCATTTGCTTGGCCGCCTGGTTGATCGAACCGGTTTCAGCGATGGCCTCCAATAGCTCCATGCGGCCTTCGGCCATCACAATACGATTTTGATCATCAACAATATGGTGGAAGGATTTCAGTTTGAGCTTCACCTTAGATCTCTTGTGCACCATCAGCTTGTTTCAATCTCCATAGTTGAAAGTAACTTTCTTGTTTTTACATAATCTGGCATCAAACGCTTTTTTCCGCAAGCCCGTTATATGCGTTTACGCAGATTCCCGGCGAAACGGCCGGCGGGTGAGCGCAGTGGTCCGACCACCATTTGAAAAAGAGAAAATCAATATTGGGCAACCAATATGCAATATTGACATTTAATTGCGAACATGCAATGACACCGCGGTTTTGCCACCATTGTCACCGGTCGTAAAGAGACCGCCTCCCTGACCGGGGATAGATCCGCGGCCGGTTCAGCGAAATAAATCATCAAATCGCCGGACAATATGGCCCGTGGGTGGTCGACTGACCCCGCACACTGTTGAAATTACCACGACATCAGAATCGTTAAAGAGGAGCCAAATGCTAATAGACAGATTGTTCGAGACCGGATGTCAATTCCTGGGGTGCAAATACCCGATTATGTGCGGTGCCATGACCTGGGTCAGTGATCCCAATCTGGTGACGGCCGTTGGCAAGGCCGGTGGCTTCGGCCTGCTGGCCGGCGGGAATGCGCCGGTGGAGGTTTTGAAAGAGCAGGTGCAGACCACCCGCCATATGTCTAAACATCCCTTCGGTGTCAATATCATCACACTGGCACCGGTCTACAATGACCAGTTGAATCTTATCTGCGATTTGGGGTGCCAATACATCGTATTCGCCGGAGGCATACCGAAAAAAAGGGAGATCGCCCAAGCCAAATCATGCGGCGCCAAAGTGATCTGCTTTGCCCCTACCGCACCACTTGCGTTGCAGCTCATCGATCGTGGCGCGGATGCCCTCATTCTGGAAGGCTCCGAAGCAGGCGGGCACATAGGGCCGGTATCACTGTCCGTTCTACTTCAACAGATTCTGTTTGAAGTCGACACTGTACCGATATTCATCGCAGGCGGCATCGCCACCGGCCGCATGATGGCCCATCTGTTATTGATGGGGGCCGCCGGCATCCAAATGGGAACCCGCTTTGTCATGGCCGAAGAGTGTATCGCCCATCCCAATTTTAAGGAGGTATTTCGAAAAGCAAAAGCGCGGGACGCCATGGCCACCCCCCAATTCGATAGCCGCTTGCCCATCATACCTGTTAGATCATTGAAAAATGCCGGTACCGTTGAATTTGGAAAACTTCAGTTGGAATTATTGTATAAACTGGATAACAGTCTGATAGATCGCCAAGGGGCCCAGTTCGAAGCCGAACGCTTTTGGATGGGGGCACTCAAAAATGCCGTCATCGACGGTGATGTGGAGAAAGGGTCCCTCATGGCCGGTCAATCCGTGGGCCTGGTGGACAAAGTGATGCCGCTTAAAGAGATCATGGATGAATTAATAGAAGATGGGGAGGGTGAACTTGTCCGGATGAAGGATCTTTTAAGCAGCTGACAAGCCTCAATTGAGGTGGATAAGATTACAGGCGGTAAACGGTCGGCCTCTCTTCGGCATCGACTTCAATCCCCACAGTATCGCCGGTTTTAAAGCCCAATTTATTGAACTCTTGAACCATGGCTTCGTGCTTGTCGATATGCCAGAAGGCCGACCACAAGGGATTGCGCACCGTGTCGATGCCGTATGCATCATGGCTGCCCAGATTAATGCGCACTTTGTTTTTGGCGATCAACGTGTCGGCTTCGGCCAAAAAGATGTCGACGTGGTATACATTGTCATGCAGCGCTTTGGAGAGTTGAGCCTGAAGATCAGGAGTTTCATCCAGATAGTGGCTGGCGATCTGGTAGAGATCCTCGGCTTCCTGAATGGAGAGGCCCAACACGGCATAGCGCTGGTGCTGAAGGGCGAACTTTTCCATTTGGGATTCATATGCCTTGACAGTGGCAATGAGATCCTCAATTCGCGGCTTGGGCCCTTGGCACCCAAGCACCATATCCTCGCACTGGCTGATCAGATTGATATAAAATGACCTGTTGTCGAGTACATAGAGCGCCCGCTCGCGATAATTTCTGCGTTTTCGAATACGTCGCAAACCGTCCAATTGGATACTGCGCTGACTCTCTTTTTGCTCCAAGGTCTCGATGTGGGAAATATCTTTGGCCTGGACCACAAATATGTCGCCCTGACTGGAAACGATGTACTCGATCTCACATTGAAAACCGAGTGTCTCTTCAATCCTCTTCGATAGCTGCAAAAGCCGCCGATCGTGGGGAATTCTGGTGATATAGGGCTCTCTTTGGATTTTCCTGGAGCGGTCGCGACAATAACCAAACTCCCAATTATCCCCCAACTCTTTGGCCATAACGGCCGTACCTTCGATAAAGGGCATCACCAGGACCCCCATCTGCTCCGGATCAAATGGGGGGGCATTATTGAAGTGCTGCTGCCGTTGAATGGAGAGCCACTTGGTCTCACCGGCTTTTCGAATCATTTTCTTGCGGGCATATTTAATGCCGCCCACATCGGCATAGGTGCTGAAAGAGTCAAAGGTGCCGCTCTTATACTGCTCCTCCGTAATATGCGCACTGCGGGCGATAACCTTGTAACCATCGCAATGGGCGTTTAGAAACTCCTCCAGCGCTTCGAAATTTTCATCCCTGAAATCATCCGGGGTCAGGTAAATAAAGGGCGGGACATTAAACCCGCTGGAGTGCAGAATTTGCAATAGCCTCGTTTTCTCAGGAACTTTCATATCCATAGAGATACACCGATATGGTCATGGCTTGCTGCCCATGGCAAGGGTCGCTTGCTGAATGCAACGACCCAATAAAGAGATCCGGTTCTGGAATTGATGGCTTCTCTACCTGGCAGTGTGCGATAAACGATTCACCTTCAGCTATTTGTTATTGACACCTATCCGATACTGATTTAAAACTGACTGATTGATCAGTTGGTGTTTATTAACATAACAGATGACGCTATGTCAAAAAAAAACCTCATTCTCCATCACGCCACCGCCCTTTTTGCCCGTAAAGGCTTCAGGGAAACATCCATGGCACAGGTATCACAATTGAGCAGTGTTGCCAGCGCCACGATTTTTTACCACTTCGCCAGTAAAGAAGAGTTGCTGCTGGCGATTCTCAAACGCGTGAAAGAGGCTATCGTTCAAAATTTCGAAAACTACGAAACCGATCATCGCTTTGAGAACGGGCTCCAGGCTGTTCAGGGCGCAATCAGCTACTATCTGGAGCTGGCTGCAGAAATGGAAGATGAGTTCCTCCTGCTCCATCGCAACTTTCTCTACCGATTGGCTGAAAACAACCCGGTCTGCCGCCGTCATCTGGAGCAAATCTATAACTGCCTGGTGGACATCATTGAACGCGCCATCCGCGTTGGGCAAAAGGACGGTTCCATCGGTGGCGTCCAGGCCCATAAAACGGCCCTTATTTTGTTTTCCACAGTCGACGGTATGGTGCGCTTCAACGCCTATCGGCTGTATGATGCCAGCACTCTCTACCAGGAGCTATTGGAATGCTGTCGACGGATCTTGGCGCCCAATTAGGCTGTGGTGGACAACTGTGATTTCGAACATCCGTAAATTTAATGCCATCAGCCGACTCCTGCCGTTTGCAGGGTGGATCGGCACGACCCGCTCCGACACGATCAAGGCAGATGCCATGGCCGGATTGACAGTGGCCCTGGTCCTTATCCCCCAATCCATGGCATATGCACAGTTGGCCGGGTTGCCGGCCTATTATGGGCTCTATGCGTCCTTTCTGCCGCCCATGATCGCGGCCCTTTTCGGCTCCAGCAGCCAGTTGGCCACCGGTCCCGTGGCCGTGGTTTCATTGCTGACAGCGGTAGCCCTTGAGCCCATCGCTCAAACAGGCACCCAGGGCTACATGGGATACGCCATATTGTTGGCGGCCATGGTGGGATTGTTCCAATTTTTGTTGGGCATCTTCAGGTTGGGCATGCTGGTCAATTTTCTATCGCACCCGGTGATTAACGGTTTTTCAAACGCCGCCGCCATAATCATTGCCTCTTCCCAATTGACCAAATTGTTCGGCGTGGAGGTCGATACGGCCGATCACCATTATGAAACCGTGGCCAATGTCTTTGAGGCGGCTGTGCACCACCTGCACTGGCCCACCCTGCTGATGGGGCTGGCGGCATTTGCCATCATGTATGTCATGCGGATACTTTATCCTCACAGCCCCAATGTATTGGCGGCGGTATTGGCCACCACCGTGATTGCATGGCTCACCGGCTTTGACCGTAAAGTTGAGGTCCCGATAGCGGCAATCGTCGTCCCGCATGCGCACAGCCTGGTACAGCAGTACAACTCGGCCATCAAGAAACAGACCCGCCTTGTCGCCCAACGCAGTCAATCGGCCCAAGAAAAAAGCCGGGCCCTTGGCAAGCAGGACGTTGCAGCCGCCATGAAAGCGGAACATCGGAGCCAGTTGCTCGCCCTGGAAATCGAACAATTGCAATTCGAAGCCCAGGGCCTCAGAAAAGGGATAAGACGACTGCTGCTGGAAGGCGTGGCCTATTCACCGGACGGCGCGTCCGGGTTTTACTTGAAAGGCCAGCTGCCAAAAGGGGCCAAAAGTGATGGCCGCACATGGCGCGTCACCGTAAACCGCCACCTTATCAAAACAAGCGCCGTGCAGCTGACGGCCGGCGGCAAAGTCGTGGGCTCGGTACCCGGTGGTTTACCGAGTATCCAGTTGCCGGTGTGGGATTTCAACGCCATGGGTCACCTGATGATATTTGCCGTCATCATCTCGTTAATCGGATTCATGGAGGCCATCTCCGTGGCCAGGGTTGCAGCCGCCCAAACCGGACAACGCATAGACCCCAACCAGGAGCTGGTGGGGCAGGGGATGGCCAATATGATTGGCGCGTTGACCAAAAGCTATCCGGTTTCAGGCTCTTTCTCCAGAACTGCGGTCAATTTAAAAGCCGGCGCTTTTTCCGGTCTGTCCAGTGTGGTGACCTCACTGGTTGTAATGGCCGCGCTGCTCTTTTTCACCCCCCTGCTCTATCATCTGCCCCAAGCGGTGCTGGCCGCCATCATCATGATGGCCGTCATGGGTCTGATCAATGTCAAAGGTTTTTTTCACGCTTGGCAGGCACAATGGTATGACGGCGCCATCTCCATCATTACATTCGTTTGCACACTGGCATTTGCCCCCCATTTGGAACGCGGCATTCTTGTAGGTGTAACCCTCTCCCTTGCTGTGTTTCTTTATAAAAGCATGCGGCCCACAGTGGTGGATTTGTCATTGGGTGTCGACCGCGAGCTTCACAATGCGGTCTCATTTGGGCTGGAACAGTGCCGATATATAGGCGTGATCAGATTTGACGGCCCCCTGTTTTTCGCCAATGCCAGCTACATGGAGGAACAGATCCGTGAAAGGCGTAAAGCCAAAAAAAGGCTGAAGCACATCATCATGGTCGCCAACGGCATCAATGATATCGATGCGTCGGGTCAGGAAGCACTCTCTTTTGTGGTGGATCGCGTAAGGAGGGCCGGGATCGACATCTCCATGAGCGGTGTCAATGAAACGGTGATGGCGGCCCTTGTGCGCACCCATTTAGCGTCCAAAATCGGTGAGAAAAACTTTTATCCGAGTATGAAAAGCGCCGTTAATGCCATCCATGCACGGACCCACCAGGGGGAAAATGAAGAAAACTGCCCATTGAGAACAGTGGTGGTTGCCTCTGGGTATGGGTTGGAAAAGGAGAATTAGCATGTCCATCATCAGCGTTTTCAGCGGCGTGTTTTGCAAAGCCGAACAGGTCATAGAAGAGGTTCGCTCCAGCACGGGTCTCGAGGTCTTGTCAGATTCCGAGGCGGTGAAGGCAGCCCATGAGATTTCCGGCATCTCCGCCGAAAAAATCCGGCGCGCCTTTGCCGCCAGGACCTCCGTATTCAACAAATTCACCCATGAAAAAGAGTGCTCCGTCGCCTATCTTCGTCTCGCCCTGGCCGATCGGATCTCCAAAGACAATTTAATCATCAACGGATTTGCCGGCCAACTCATCCCCACCACCATATCGCACCTGCTTCGGGTGGCCTTGATCGGCGACGTGAACTTCCGCCTGGGCGTTGCAGCGCAAACCGAAGGGCTTTCGGAAAAACAGGCCCAAAAACGATTGCGAAGCCATGATGAAGATTGCGCCGCCTGGATCGATTATCTGCACCGTGCGCCCAAAGATTGTTGGGACCCGGAACTCTACGATCTGTTCATCCCCATGAACAAGACCTCGGTTGAGCATGCCAGTGCGTTGATCGCAGAAAATGTTCTAAAACCGGTGCTTCAGACCACACCGGCCAGCCAAAAGGCCGTAAAGGATTTTCGGCTGGCCGCCGAAGTGGAGGTCGCCCTGGTTGGGCAGGGGCACAATGTGGATGTGTCGGCCGACGGCGGGGCCGTCACCTTGAGCATTCATAAACAGGTTTTGATGCTGGGGCGATTGGAAGATGAGTTAAGAGCCATCGCATCTAAAGTCAACGGTGTCGATGAGGTGGATATAAAAGCCAGCCATACTTACCACCAGGCCAATATTTACCGCAAACACGATTTCAGCTTGCCGGACCGGGTGCTTTTGGTGGATGATGAACGCGATCTGGTGCAGACCCTGTCGGAGCGACTACAAATGCGCGACATGGGATCCGCTGTGGCCTATGACGGTGAATCCGCCCTCAAGCTGGTTCGGGATGATGATCCGGAGGTCATGATTATTGACCTTAAAATGCCGGGTATAGACGGTCTCGAAGTTCTTCGGAAAGTGAAAGAGACACGCCCCCAAATCGAAGTGATTATTCTCACCGGCCAGGGATCGGAGGATGATAAAGCGCAGTGCCTTGAATTGGGTGCCTTCGGTTACCTTCAAAAGCCTGTGGATATCGAAAAATTAAGCGACATGCTCAAACGGGCCCATGATAAAATCAGGGCAGAACAATAAAGTGGAACGGCAGGATGTCAGGCCGGTGAAGATAGAATAACATTATTAAGCGTTACGTGAGGATATCAACCATGGAACCCAAACTTACCATCTTGGGAAAATCCGGGCTTCGTTTCTTCGGAAAGATGTCTGCCGCCAATGCCCATGAGATTAAAAACGCATTGGCCGTTATCAACGAAAATGCCGGCTTGCTGGGTGATTTGGCAGTCATGGCCGACAAAGGCCGGCCACTGGACCCGGAACGTTTACTGAAGCTCTCCGGCAAAATCAAAGAACAGGTATCGAGGGCGGATGAGATCGCCAAGAGCACCAACCAGTTTGCTCACAGCGTTGACAATATGCACGGTACTGCAGATTTGGGAAAATCGCTGGCGTTGGTCAAAACCATGGCCATGCGATTTGCCACCCAGCGTCATATCAGCATCGAGATCAAGCCGATGGCCTCGTCCATTACATTGCCGATGCAGCAATTTATGCTGCTGCATCTGTTGTGGAGGTGCCTGAGGTGCGCCATGGAGACCACCAATGCTGAAAAAACCATCCAGGTAGAGATCAGCAGATCGGACCACAAGACCATGGTTCGGTTCGGGTCTCTGTCACACTTGGCGGGCTCAACGGTGACTGCGTTCAGTAATTCAGCAGAGACCCATGAATTGCTTAAATTATTAAATGCAGAAATTTCGGCGGATCTCCAAAATGGTGATTTGTGGCTTGGGTTTTTGAAAAAATCCAGAGGCTAAAAGCGTCCCATGACGGGAACCACCAACCCCAAACCAGCGCCTAAACCGGGCCGAAAGCGCTATAATTTAGGAGGAAAAGACAATGAGCGAGAAAATATTGCTTGTAGATGATGAATTGGACTTTTTGGAAATCATGTCTGAACGCATGGAGGCCCGCGGCATGGCGGTGACCACATGTACGTCGGCCGAAGAGGCCATTGAAATCATCAAAGACCAAACATTTGACGCCATTATTCTCGATTTTATGATGCCGGGAATGGATGGATTTCGTGCCCTTCAGGAGATTAAAGCCAAACAACCCGAATCACAGATCATCTTGCTCACCGGCCACGCCACCGTGGAAAAGGGCGTTGAAGCCATGAAGTTGGGAGCCACCGATTTTCTGGAAAAACCTGCGGATATTGAAGCTTTGGAAAAGAAAATCAAAGAGGCCAGTGCCCGCCGCATGCTTATTGTCGAAAAGCAGACCGAAGAGCGCATCAAAAAGATGATCGGCCGAATCGGCGGGTAGGCCTGAGGGTTGCCGCGCAAAAACAAATTAATATTTTAGTGAGCAAGCCGTATTGTAATACCGCGACGACCGATAACGCAGCCCAAATTAGTTATCTTAAAGCCTATAGTATGAATCTTGACATCAGGACCAAAGTGTCATTATAGGGATTTGTGCAAATATCGGCTGTGGCCGCTCACATTGGGCGCCGACGGCAGGCGGGTCAACGATGAAGGCCACTATATAGCCCCATAGGACAATAAGGACGTCCGCTAAAAAGTTTTTTTTAAACCGGCGTTATGTTAAACTTAACATAAGCTATGTAAGCAATTGGGATAATTGATATGCAAGACTTCGAAACCCTGCTGTCGGGTTCCGCTCAAACCCATGGTCACTTATGCCCCGGACAGGTCGTAGGGGTCCGGATGGCCATGCTGGGATGTCATCTCATTGGGTTGGATGAGCCCAGCAAAATGCCCCAAATTAAAAAAATTATTGTCTATATTGAAATCGACCGCTGCGCCGCCGATGCCATTGCCTATGTCACCGGGGTCAAGCTGGGTCGCCGCTCATTAAAATTTGTGGACAACGGCATCATGGCCGCCACCTTCGTGAATATGGAAAACGGCAAGGCCTACCGCATCCTGTCCACTGAATCGTCCAGAGATCTGGCCCCCCAATTTGCACCGGATGTCAAAGATATGCGGGAGCAGCAATTAGAGGCCTATAAGATGATGCCCAATGAAGTTTTATTTGAGGTAGAACAGGTTTCAGTGGATATACCGATCAATGACCTACCGGGACCGTCTCGCTTCAAGTGTCAATGTGAAAAGTGCGGCCAGGTCGTTCGGGACAAAAAAGAGGTACTGATCAGCGGAACGATACTCTGCCGGCCCTGCGCATATGGTACTTACTATCGACCGGTAGAAACGGGGAGCTGATAACCGTGAAGCTGCAAAAAGGTCAAAAGCGGAACCCAAAAAAATCAATCACTATTTGCAGACCTGTTTGCAGCCCGCTAATGATATTCAATACTGTAAGGATAGAGCAAAAATGTGCAGCACCCGCCAATCAAGACAGGATCGTTTACTAACCAAAATCCGTGTGGAGGATGCCGTCGGAACTCATCTGGCCCATGATCTTACCGAAATTCGACCCGGTGAGTACAAAGGGCCCGCATTTCGAAAAGGCCATAAGGTCCGACATCAGGATTTGTGCCACCTCATGCGTATGGGCAAGCGCCACCTCTATGTGTTGGATCTCAAAAAAGATCAGCTCCACGAGGATGATGCGGTGATGGAGCTGGCCAGCGCCCTGGCAGGACCCGGTGTGACTTACAGCGGCCAGCCGCGGGAAGGCAAATTACAGCTCAAGGCCGAATACAGCGGCCTGTTTAAAGTCAACACCGAGGCGCTGGTGGATTTCAATATGATCGGCGATGTCATGTGCGCTTGCCTGCACAACAATGTGCCGGTAACCCGGGGGCAGGATCTTGCAGGCACCCGGGCCATACCATTGATCATAGACCGCAGCGTATTGGACCAGGCCGTCACCCTGGCAAAAACACGGTACCCCGTCTTCAGCGTTAAAACATACCATCGACTGCGGGCCCGCCTCATCATCACCGGCAGCGAGGTCTATGATGGCTTGATTGAGGACAAATTTGAGGAGATCGTAGGCAAAAAACTGGCAGCCTTGGGCGCCTCGTTGGAAGAGACGGTAATCGTGCCCGACGACATGGAGATGATTGCCGATCATGTCCGGCGCTTCCTAAAGGCCGATACCGATCTCATTATCACCACAGGCGGCATGTCTGTGGACCCGGATGATGTCACCCGGCTGGGTATCCGAAAAGCCGGCGTAGAAGAGCTCTATTACGGCGCGGCCGCCCTTCCCGGCGCCATGGGAATGCTGGCCTACAAAGGGCAGACCCCTATCATTGGGATACCGGCCTGCGGCCTCTTCCATAAGACCACCGTCTTCGACCTTTTGCTGCCGCGATTGCTGGCAGGCGAAAAGCCTGATAACCGGGACATGGCCCGACTGGCCGTCGGCGGCATGTGTCTGGACTGTCAGGTGTGCCGCTATCCAGCCTGCAGTTTTGGTAAATCGTAAGTAGCCTGGACAACGCCGATGAACTGCAGGACCAAGATGAGGGGAAGGGGAGTTATGCAGCTCAATGACCGCTTATACGATGCCATGGTCGACAAAGCCCGTCAGGTCACCATTGAGCATCTGTGCATGGGATTGGGATATACCGCCGTTG
Source organism: Desulfobacteraceae bacterium (assembly GCA_050118795.1). Taxonomy (GTDB): domain Bacteria; phylum Desulfobacterota; class Desulfobacteria; order Desulfobacterales; family Desulfosarcinaceae; genus JARRKU01. Next base: position 12,984 of record JASFKE010000032.1, read on the forward strand.
TGACGTCCAACGGCGACATGGGGTTGGCCTATACCTATTTTGACGGCAACGCCGGCTGCACACTGGTTGACGACTATCACGATTATGAAGGCCGGCCGGCAGCGGATCTGCTCATCTTGATCAAAAAGGCGACACCCCTTGAGCGCAGCATGGCATTGGCGCTGATTAACGCGCTGAACCTCGGGCAGGTCAGCCATCTTCCAGCAGACGGGGACAACGGCACCCTGTTCAAGTCTTTGGATATCGGCCCCGGCACCAAAGTCGCCATGGTGGGCTATATCAAACCCATTGTGAGATTGCTCGAGTCGGGGAACGTCAAAGTCGAGATCATCGACAAATTTCGCGGTATTGGAGACCAAAAGGATTTC
>JASFKE010000033.1:0-13233 GCA_050118795.1 Desulfobacteraceae bacterium
GATATCGACGGAGAGGCTGGCGAAGTTCCCCCGCAGCGGCCGGATAAACGAATCCCGCGAATCGTACTGGATGGCGGGCGTGGTGACCCAAATGGTTCTGGGTTCAAGGGATTCGGGATCAATATCGGTAGTGTCGATGTCTGTCTCCCTTAAATACTGCTCTCGACGCTTATACCCTATTTTCAAGGCTGTGGTGAGCCGTTCACCCCATGTTCGTGAAAAGGTGAGGTCGGCGCCGTTGGTATCGGTGCCGAAGTCCTGGTTGAACTCTTCCAGGCGTTCGGTATAAAGCCCCAGTGTCGCGCTGATGCGCGACCCCAAAAACCGGGGTTCGACCATGTCGGCGCTCCAGAGATATCCGATCCCGCTGACCTCTCCGCTCAGTTGGAGCTCCTTGTTGCGGCCTAAAAAGTTGCGGTCTCCCACCTCTGTGCGTCCGTAAAACCCCTTGTCGGTTTGAAATCCGGCCCCCAATTCGAAAAAGTAGGATGATTTTTCCACCATGGTCACCAGCAGATGGACCTTGGAGGCTTTCTCCTTTAGTCCGATGGAGCGCATTTGAACGGATTGGAACAGGTCCAGGTCGCGCAGCCGCCGCTGGGCCTCCAGCACCTTGGCGAGGGAAAAGGGTTCCCCCTCATTGAGTTTGATCTCACGGCGCAAAATAGTGTTGCGGGTGCGGAAATTACCGGCCCAAAAGATACGTCCGATGGTAACCCGGGGACCGGGATCGATGAGATAGACGATATCGGCCCGGGTTCCGTCTTCGGCGTAGTCGACCCGGTCGGTGATTTGAACGTGGGGGAATCCCTTGGCGGCGATTCGGGCGGAGAGTTCGTTCTCACCTTCTGAAACCATGTGGGGTAGAAAAATGGTGCCGGATTTCAGTTGCAGCCCGGCCAGCAGGTCATCGGCGGCCATGGGGGGCTCTCCTTCAATTCGGACCTGCCCGATGCGCACCTGGGGGCCTTCGTCGATGGCAAGCCGCACCGTCACCCGGCGGGTTGCCGGTTCGACCACAACGCTATCGGCAATGCGGGCATCGAGATATCCGTTTTGGTGATAGAGCGCGACCACGGCCGCAATATCCTCACCCAGCACAGCGGAGACGTAGGCCCCCTTGTGAAGGCCTTTGGGCGGCCTTGTGAGCATTTGGGCCCGGATGGCCTCGGTGCCCAGTGCCGCGTTGCCGGTGATAACCACACGTTGAACGATGTGTCGCGCCCCTTCTTGGATTTCAATCCGCACCTTGCGGGTCGCCAATGGGCTGTCTGCTGTGGGGCTCTCCCGCCATTGGACGCGTACATCGGCGAATCCGGCCTTGATATAGCGCCGCCGGATGTTTTGAACTGCTCGCCGCAATCCCATATTGCCGCGATTGCCTTTTTGAAGCACCTCCAGCTCTTTTTTCAGCGCTCTATTGGAAAAATGCCGGGCGCCGTCAAAACCAATGACATATCGCGGCCCCTCGTCGATTTTAATGCGGACATCCGCGGTCTGCTGCTGTGGATGGCGGTCCACCGTGTATTCGATCTGGACATCGGCAAACCCACGGCCTCGATAGTAGGCCACAAGTTTTTCAATGTCCTGTTTGAGTTTTGGCGCCACCAGCCGGCCGTTGCCCAACTGCGCCGTCGATGTGCGCCAGGTGGACATTCGGCCCTTGATCACGGTGTCGGAAATGGCGCGGTTGCCGGTCACCTTCAGACGCCCCAAGGTGTACCTGCTCCCTTTTTGGATACGGATGGTGATGTCGATATGCCCGTTGGCGTCATCCTGTTCCCAGGTGACCTTGGCCCTGGGTTCGATATATCCCTCCTCCTGATACCTCTGTTCGATCAATTCGGACTGTTTTTTGATCAATCCGGGGTCATAGATATCCCCTGGCGCAATGGTCATTAAATTGTATATTTCACGTTCAAAAAGGGGGTAGGCGCCGTTGATCTCGATGGTCTTGATACGTTGGTAGGGCAGCACCAAGAAGCTGACGGCCGCCCCTTGGGGCCGGGTTTGGATCTTTGTTCGAACATGGCCGTAGGCCTGCAAAGCCGATACGGCGGCGTCCAGCTTTGGCCGGGTCAGTCTCTGTGCGCGCTTCATCCCGATGATATCCCGGATCATCCCATCCCAGTCAAAGCTTTTGTCGCGTTGGCGGGGATTTTCCACCCGGATGATAATTTCGTCGATGACCACGGGCTCGCCGTCCCATTGGAGATCATCGGCAACTGCCGGCGTCGCATACCACAGCGCCGCCACCGTGCATAAAATCCCGACTATCGCTTTTCGAATATGCATGTTCATTTTGATCTACACTTCATTCCAGATTTCAACCCAGGGTTCGCGCAAAATTAATTTCTGTTTTCAAGTATTGGGGCGTCCGCTTGGTGCGTTCGCAGGCGTATACGATATGACATACTTGCCGGGCAGATCTCAAAACTCGATTCGAAAAACCAACTCCCCCCCATAGCCCCCCGCGGAGTCCTGAAATCCGCTGGCCAGCAGGTGCTCTAAAAAACGATATTCGGAAACCGCCCGCTGAACCAATTCTTCACTGCCCGATTCCACTTCGTATTTTACAGTCAGCCGTTGGCTCAATTTTTTTCCCACAGTCACCTGGACACGGTCGGCGCTTTGCTCATCATCATCATCATCGTCGCTCTCCGCGCCGGTCTCCACCTCCAATATGTCCACCCCCGACCTTTTTTTCACATCTTCCCCCCACGCTGTGGCGACCAGGGTCGCCAGCATCTGCCGGGTGGTTTGACTGCCGCCGTTCTCGCCTTCGACCAGTTCGGTACCGGTCCGGCCCAGCAGGATCAGGGAGAGAATGTCATTTTCCGACACAGAGGGATCGGAGCTGAGTTTGAACACCAGTTGATCGGGGGGACCCGACAGGGAGAGCGAAACCTGCCATTTGCGAATATCGGCTGAGGCCACAATATCCAGATTGGGTTCGATCTTATAGGGATTGATAAAATCCACAACCCCCCTTTCGACCTCGAATGACTTGCGTCTGAAGATCACCTCGCCCTCCACCACCTCGGCCCGGCCGCTCAATATGGGGCGGGCCAGGGTGCCGGATATTTTGAGATCCGGGGCGATCTCGAGGTCGGCCAGGTTGTTGTCGACCAACAAGGGGTAACGATGGGTGATCCCCACATTGAGCGCGGTGCCGGCGATGGATTCGGGCACTGCGTATGTGGAGGGAACGGGCACGGCGCGCCTCGGCTGGGTCACGGTGGACAACAGGTTCAGCTTCACATCCTTGTAGTAGCTGCCTTCGAGCAATACCAGCCATCCGGACAGGGTCGGTGTTTCGGCCGCCTTATACAGTAAATCGCCGTTGACCACCACATCCATGGTATCGGGCCACTCCAGGGGCAAGGCCTGGGTGTTGAGAAGCAGTTGGCCTCCGACAGGCTTCCAGGCGCTTAACTGCAATTGCCCATCCAGCTTGAAACGGCCTCCGGCCAGACGGCCGGAGAGCTCTTCCACAACCAGCTCTGCCGGGGTGAGTTCCAGGTGGCCGTTGAGGCCCTCCACCTGCTGGATGAGGCCTGGAACTTCAAAACCGGCATCAGAGAGATTCAATTCCGCTTGCCATTGCATGGCCTCCAGCGCTCCTTGGGCGTTGGCCTTGAAGCTCAACTCCCCCCGGGCGCCCTCCAGGGTGTCGGTAAAGGGCGCCAGGGCGGCCACAGGGAGCCGGCCGTCGGATGTAATGCTCAGATCGGTGGGCAGACGGCCTGTGGCCGCAAGGTCGATAAATCCGTTCTGGAGAAACTCCAGCCGGGAGGTGGGGATCTCCAGCCGACCGTTTTCCAGATGGGCCTTCAACTGCTCCACTGCCAAGACAAGGCGGTTTTGGTGACGCAACTCGGCATTGTCCAAGGTCAGCACACATTGAACTTGCTCCGGCTGGTACCGGTTTCCATTGGCCTGCAGGCGACCGGTGAGAACGCCGGCCCAATCGGCGCCACCCCACACCCCCAGATAGGGGGTCAGATCGGATCGGTCGAAATTGGCCAGAAGATTAAAATCCCCACCGTCGAGCAGGTAATCTGCAGTGAGGTTGAAATTCAGATCGGCATCCAGCTTCAACCGACGATCCACCATGTCGGCCGTTATATGAAAATCGTTCCATTGCTGATGGTTCAAACGGGGATCACGAATTGTCAGATCGGCGTCCAGTTGAGGGGCGTCAAGGGAGCCGGCCGCTTTAAGATCCAGGCTCAAGAGGCCCTCTACGGGGTATGCCCGCTGCAACGCGGCCACATGGGAGAGTCCGATATCAGCGGCCTCCATGGTGAGCTCAAAGCGGCGGTCAAAGGCGTACCAGCCTTTGGAGGTCAGCTTTTGGCCCTTATCAACGGTGATCTCCATGGTATCCCAATGGAGCTTCTCGTCAGCTAACCGCCCCTTTATCTCCAGGTGGGGCAATGGTTGCCCCCCCATCTCCAGCTGGGTCCCGGACAAGTGAAAAACGCCGTTCAGATCGGATGACGGCCCTTTGACCTCTCCTGTCAATGTCAGGGTCCCGGTATAGTCCGGAAAAAAGTCCTGCAGCCGGATCTGGCGGCCCTCAATTTTGGCTTGTACCTGGGGTTCTGCCCACCCGCCGTCACCATCACGGCGCCATGACGCCTCACCCTTGAGGTGAATCGATGAGTCCGCCTTGAACAAATTCAGGTCCGATATGGTCAAACGGCCATCTTGCCAAAGCGCTTGGGTCTTTACCCGGCCCGCAAATCCGCCCCACTGCACAGCGCTTTCATCCAGCACCGCTGTGCCGGTCAGATGCTGCAGGGAACCGTCAAGACGGATCCGGCCGTTGAAACTGCTCCCGGCCGATTCCGGCCAACCAAAATTCGATGGCGCTAACCGCTGAAATGCCAGATCCACGTCGACACCGGGATCGGGTTGCACGCCGCCCTCCGGGCTGAATAAAGAGAGCCGGCCGCTGCCCTCCACCACAGTGCCCTGGTTTTCCAAAACCAAGCGGGAGACCTCCAGTTTTCCCTCTTTGTTGAGCCGGGCCGAAGCCAGAAGCCGTCCAAGGGGGTGGTCTCCCATAGCCATCTCCCGGGCCAGGATCTCCAGGTCGGCGGTGGGACGCTGAAATGGCCCCTGACACTTCAGGTTCACGATGCCGCTGCCCGAAGGCAGTTGAGTCCCCAGCACAGCGCTGAGGGTCTCCAAGCGGGTCCATTGGACGGTGGCCGCCGCCTGCTCAATGTGATGATTGGATAGGTCGATGCGCGCGCTGGCTTCAAGGGTATTGTCTTCAACCGCGGCCTTGAGCCGATTTAACGTTAGGATCGGCCCTTTTCGCTGTATCTCCGCTGTAAGATGGCCATCGACGTCCGGAGCCCCTTGGCGTGGGATAAGGCCGGTGGCCCGGAGGTCGATGTGGGCTTTTCCAAGGGCCGCCGGGTCTGCCAGGCCGCTGCCGGTCACGTCGGCCTCCACTTGCAAGGTGCCGCCGGCCGGAAAAGAGCGCGCCCCCAGGCGATCCGGTTTTATATTTTTGCCATTGAGCTTCAGTTCGTAGGCGATCTTTTCCCACTGGGCGGCATCGAAATTCAAACGGTCGCCAAAAACCGGCTTCAGATCGACAATCCCGGTAATGTCCACATCTCCCCAACTGCCGTGGCCGCCAAGGGCTTTAAGGGTGACCGTGCGCTGGCGCATTCGAAGATCGGCCGCCAACGCCTCGATGGCTATCCCCATGGCATGGGCCTCATTCCAGGTCGCCTTTACGGTTACGACGGGATCATCCAGTCCCCCTTCGGAGGCGATGCTTGCACTGATAAGGCCTTTCAATCCGGCCTCTTTGGGGAGCCAGGCCTGAAACTCTTGTGGATCCACTTTGAGGTCGCATTTCAGATCCATTTGGGGGACGGCTGGGGTCCGGTCAATTCGGCCTGCTGCCTCGAGGGTCGATTTCGGCGTCTGCACCGACACGGTGATGGTTTGGGTGTCATCCATCGCAGCCGACAGCTTCAAGGCGGGCAGGGTATACGCACTGTCGGGTTGCTCCCATCGCAAGGGGGCGATGGATATCTGAATCCGCCCCGCCGGTCTGCTCGAATCCATTTGTGCGGTTATCTCCGACAGATCCACTTGGCCCGACCACCCTTTGGCGGGTCGCTCTAATCGGATCCCCCCTTGGTTTAACCGGAAATCATCAATACGCAATGCCCATTGGCTTGTCTGCTTGTGATCACTGTCGGCGGGAGTGGAAGGGGCGCTTGGCGTCACCAGCTGTAAACGGTCGGAACGGTCATAGCGCAGATTGAAACGGACATCGTCCAGTGCCAGAAATTTGATGTGGAGAGTGTGCCGGAGCAGGGCCGGCCAAAAGAGCCGCAAACGCAGCCGTTCCATCGAAGCCAGCGGCCGATCCCGGGCATCGTACAATTGTACGCCGCGCAACTCCAACTGCGTGGCGTGCAGCGCCAGGTAATGGTCCTGCAGGGTCAAACGGCCATCCATGGCAGCGTTGACCTGTTCCAGCAATTTATGGCGGAAAGCGGCACTGTTGAGATAGAGGGCGCCGGCGGCATATCCGATGGCCAACAGCAGCACAATTGTCAACACTATTAAGTAGGTTTTAGTCCAATATCGTTTCAATGGGTCGTGTCATCACATTTAGTTTCACTGTTACAATGCTCAAGGCAGAGACACTACCGGTGATTGGATCTAAATTCAAGACCTGTTCGGCAACGGCCGCAGGGATGATGACAAAGCGGTTATTATTTATCCAAATTGTCCCAAAAAGCCCTGCCCCTGTCAGCGCCGCTACGGTTGGATCCCGGTCCTGACGGCGGGGCGGGCGGCGGCGTTGTGTCGGTTTGTACGGCAGTTCGAATGCCCCTTAATCTGGCGATGCGCTCCTCCATGGGGGGATGGGTGGAGAAGATCTTTCTGAAACTGCTGCCGGACAGTGGATTGACAATGAACATATGGGCGGTGGAGGGGTTTGCGTCCATTGGAATTTGTCTGGAGTAGGATCCCAGTTTTTCCAGGGCGGTGGCCAGCCCCCGGCTGCTGCCGGCCAATTTAGCTCCGGTGGCATCTGCCAGAAATTCACGGGACCTTGAAATGGCCATCTGTATGATCATGGCCCCGATGGGCGCCAGAATGGACATGACAATTAAACCGATTCCACCCATTGCGCCATCGTCGTCGTCGCTGCGGCCGCCCCCGAGCAAGGCTCCCCAGCGCGCCATGGAGGCCAGCATCATGATGGCCCCGGCCATGGTGGCGGCGATGGAGCCGATGAGGATGTCCCGGTTGTTCACATGGGCCATTTCATGGGCCAGCACCCCCATGATTTCATCTCGATTCATCAAGTTGAGCAGACCCTGGGTGACAGCCACCACGGCGTGTTGGGGATTGCGGCCTGTGGCAAAGGCGTTGGGTGTATCCTTGGGAATAATGTATACTTTGGGCATGGGCAATTCCGCCCGTTGGGCCAGAGTCGCCACCATCTGGTACAGCTCAGGGGCCTGTTGGGGGGTAACCTCCTGGGCGCGGTACATGCGCAACACAATTTTGTCTGAAAACCAGTAGCTGAAAAAATTCATGCCGATGGCCAGCACGAAGGCCATCACCATGCCCGAAGGCCCGCCGATCAGGCGGCCGATAAGGATGACAAACACGGTCATAACCGCCAGTAAGAACGCCGTACGCATCTGGTTGCCCATTTTTTTCTCTCTCCCATCTGAGTGTTGGTACGCCTGGCAAGTCAAGCGTAAGATCTAGGTGGTCGCACCCCGGCTTCCGGTCTCTTGGCCATTTTTCGGGGATGGCGTCAGGTCCGGGCAAAATATAGGGCTGATATTATATTTTGCAACCTACTTGGGACTTGCAAATCGTTTCGATTTTTGGTGAAGTTGGCACTTTCATGTAGTTGAAGGAAAGTATTAATCACTAAATATAAGGAAAATCCATGGACGAGCACCACCCCATCAACCCGGATGAACCCCGCGACGAGGATCAAGAAGAGAGCTTTGCCGAGCTGTTTGAATCATACGCCGCCGGCATGAGCGACGACATTCAGGTGGGGGAGAAGATAAAAGGCAAAATTATCTCCATCAGCGACAATGCCGTGTTTGTGGACACCGGCACCAAAGCCGACGGTATCGTCGAAGCCGAAGAGCTGAAAAATGACGATGGCGAGCTGCCGTACCAAGTGGGAGATGAGTTGGAGTTGTTTGTGGTCGCGGCCACTGAAAGCGAAATACGCCTCTCCAAAGCCATTGCCGGCATCGGCGGCCTGACCATGCTCAAAGATGCTCACGCCAACCGAATCCCGGTGGAAGGCAAGGTGATTCAGACCATCAAGGGAGGGCTTCAGGTTGAGGTGCTCAAGCGCCGCGCTTTTTGCCCCATCAGCCAGATCGATACCCAATACGTTGAAAATGCAGAGGCTTACGTTGGACAAACCTTCCAATTTCGCATCACGCGGCTGACCGAGGGGGGGCGCAATATTGTGGTCTCCCGGCGCGATCTTATGGAAGCCGAATTGCAGAAGGTGCGCAAAGAGTTTATGCAGAACCTGGCGGTGGATCAGATCTATACGGGTCGCGTGACACGCATCATGCCCTATGGTGTCTTTGTGGAGCTGGTTTCCGGTGTTGAGGGTATGGTCCATATCTCTGAGTTGAGCTGGTCGCGTGTGGAAAAGCCCGAAGAGGTTGTTGCGCCCGGCGATAAAATCGAAGTGAAAGTCCTTCGCATAGAACCCGCCGATAAGCAGATGAAAATTGCCCTTTCCGCCAAGCAGATATCCGGTAATCCATGGGAACGGGTGGGGGATGATGTTGAAGTCGGGCAAAAGATCACCGGCAAGGTGATCCGCTGCGCGCCTTTCGGTGCTTTCGTTGAGATCATGCCCGGCATTGAAGGCCTGGTGCATATCAGTGAGATGAGTTACACCCGGCGGGTGGTCAACCCTGAGCAGATTGTACAACCCGGTCAATCCGTTTCGGTGCTGGTTAAGGAGGTGGATCTGATTAAACGGCGCATCGGGCTTAGCATACGCGATGCCGAGGGCGACCCGTGGATGGACGTTGAAGATAAATTCACCGTTGGCCAGAGAGTTAACGGTACCGTAGAAAAAAAAGAAAAATTCGGGATGTTTATCGCTTTATCCCCCGGAATCGTGGGGCTCTTGCCCAGATCGGTGATCAAAGGCGCTCCGGAGGGGTCTCGAATCGAAACCCTCAAACCGGGGGCCGATATCGAAGTTGTCATCCGCAGCATCCAGGCCTCCGATCGAAAGATCTCCCTGGCCCTGGGAGACAGTGACGGTGGGGATGACAATTGGCGGCAATTCTCCCAAAAAGGCAGCAAGGTTGGCGATAGTGCCGGCCTGGGGGCGCTGGGTGATAAACTCGCAGAGGCATTGAAAAAGAAAAAGTAACTGCTACAGATAAAATAGCTATAGGCAATTAACATAGGAGTAACGGCATGTCCGATAACCAATTGTATGATTTGATTATTGTGGGCGGGGGGCCTGGAGGGATCTCCGCCGGTATTTATGCGATGCGTGCGGCTTTGAAAACCGTGCTGGTGGAAAAAGGCGCCCCAGGCGGTCAGGTGAACCTGTCGGACGAGGTGGAAAACTACCCGGGATTTGAACACATCAGCGGTGCTGAGCTCTCCATGAAATTTGCCGAGCATGTTCGCGCTTACGCAATTGAGGAGCAATATGAAGAGGTCGCCGCCATCGAGCCGGGGCTGGCTCATCATTCGGTGAAGCTGGTCAATGGGAAAGTGATGACGGCCCATGCCGTCATTATGGCCACAGGCGGTTCGCCTCGAAAGCTTGGCGTCCCCGGAGAGGATGAGTTGTACGGCAAGGGAGTCTCTTATTGTGCGGTTTGCGACGGCTTTTTCTTCAAGGGCAAAGAGGTCATCGTTGTGGGCGGTGGTGACAGCGCCTGCGAAGAGGCCCTCTATTTGGCCAAATTGGCCTCAAAGGTTTACCTGGTCCATCGACGGGATGCCCTTCGGGCCAGTATGATATTACAGCAGCGGGTCAAAGAGGAGTGCAATATTGAGATCCTATGGAACAGTGTGGTTACTGAGATCAAAGCGGCCGATGCCGGTGTCAACGGCGTGACCCTACAGGATACCCAAACCCAGGCGCAGCGCGAGATGCCCATTGACGGTGTTTTCATCTTTATCGGCTTTATCCCCAATAACCAGCTTGTTCCGGCGGGCACCCGCATGAACGCCGACGGGTTTGTGGTCACCGATGACAAATGTGAAACCAGCAACCCCGGGATTTACGCCATCGGGGATCTGCGCGAACGCTATGCCCGCCAGATCGTGCTGGCCGCAGGCGACGGCTGCCTGGCCGCCTTGGCGGCTGCGCACTACGTGGAGGTCCGCAAGGCACAGGATGCAAAGGACGCCTGCGAGGCGCCGGTGGGGTTGTTTGAAGATAACTAGTGGTATCCCCGGGAAAAGTATTTCATCCAGCACATTTCTTAATATGATCACCTTACGGTTCGTTAAGTGCAGGGTCGGCCCCGGTGCCGACCTTTTTGCTGCGTCTGCTTGAATTTAGTTCCTGCGAACAATGGATATCTTCGATAGCGGTGGATCGACCGCACCCTTTTTTTTCATGCGGGTTGCATTACTAACCCGAAAATATTATATTAATAATGGAATAAAAACTAGAATTGACCCGGAGGCGGCCATGGCAAAAGATGAATCTGCTGATATTGTAGATAATTTAGGGATACTTGGATCCACTTTTGATGATCTTCGTGGACGTCAATCCGTACGTGCCACCTTCAAGCTCACCAACGATTGCATCGAAGCGATCTCCATTGTGGCGGCTCAAATGGGCATCAAGCAAAAATCCCTATTCGACCATCTGTTTCAGGACACGGATGCGCTGAGCACCATTGCGCGTAAATACCGCAATGCCAGACTGCAGTCGGTTAACCGGGTCCAAAAGACCTTTGTCATGAGCCGTAACACGCTGCTGAGCCTGGAAGATGTTGCCAACCACTTCAATGCGCCCAGGGATGTGCTGATCGAGATCTCCGTAAAGCGCCTGCTGCCCATTATCACCACCGAGCGACAGCGTTACGCCAAACGCAAGGCGGTCTTTTCCCAAATAGAGGAGCATTTGGAAAGAGGGCGTAAATTGCTCAAAACATCCTATTCCGAACTGGGTGAAGAGGATCTGCTCACCGACCGGCTCACCGCCGCCATGGGAATGTATGAAAGCGCGTTCAAGCAGATGTCCAATTTTATGGAGCGGGGCAAGGACATAGAGGCCTTCGAACCGCGTACGTTTCAAAAGGTTAACATTGTCGTTGATGAGGATTGACCTCAATGATGACCCAGCGCCGAAATACCGCTTTTAGACGTTGACATTGCATACCTTGTCAGATAGAAAATCGCAGGGTAGATTTCTATTTCAATAATATAAGCTACTTATACCAACAAGTGCAAACATCTGAGAGATATCTCCAGTTAAAACCGGTTATTTAGGAACTTTTAGTGAAAATTTGAATACCCGGCAGGGGGGTTATATCGATCGACGGGCCGTTGGAAACCATGGCAACGCAAAGGAGGGAGCGCACAGTGGATATTTTGGTGTTACTCAAACAGGTGCCAGCCACCGAGTCAATGATCGCAATTGCCGATGACGGCGTCTCCATCAAAAGCGATGGATTGAAATACGTCATCAATCCCTATGATGAACTGGCCGTGGAGGAGGCTTTGAAAATCCGGGAAGCCCAAGGCGGTACGGTAACCATCGTCACTGCCGGACCGGCGAAAGCCGCTGAGGCTGTCCGAACGGCTCTGGCTATGGGGGCGGATAAGGGCGTCCTGATCGATCCCGGCGAGCTGCAATACGATGGATTGGCCGTTGCCAAAATGCTGGCCGCTGCCATCAAAGAGATGCCCTGCGATCTCATCGTTGCCGGCCACCGGGCCGTAGATGACGATAACTACCAGGTGGGACCGGCCGTTGCCGAGCTACTGGACATTCCCAATATCTCCATGGTGATACGACAGGAGATTGCCGATGGTAAAATTGCCTGCACCTGTACGGTGGAGGGCGGCACCAAAGAGATTGAGGCCTCATTGCCGGCTTTGATATCCACCCAGCGCGGACTCAATGAGCCGCGTTATGCCAGCTTGCCGGGTATTATGAAAGCCAAGAAAAAACCGTTGGAGACCAAAACTCTGGCGGATGTGGGACTGGATGCGGATGCGCTGGCGGCCAAAGCGGTGATCAAGGCGTTGAGCACACCGCCCGAGCGTCAGGGCGGTAAAATCATCGAGGGCGACTCGGTCCAGGCCAAGGTGGCCGAACTCGTAAGAGCCTTGCGCGAAGAGTCCAATGTCATTTGAACCGATATCATCTAAAGGAGACAATCCATGACACTCTTAGTTATAGCGGAACAAGTGGACGGCGTATTTCGCAAGGTGACCTATGAGGCCTTGAGTGCAGCCCGACAATTGGGTGGTGAGGTTGTAGCGGCGGTGTTTGGCAGCGGTATTGAAGAGGCGGCTGCCGATCTGGGCCGATATGGCGCTGCCAGGATCATCGTGGCGGATGATTCGGCGTTGGCTGAATACACGGTCGATGCCTATGCCAATGTGGCGGCTGACGTGATCGGTCAGGTCAACCCCAAAGTGGTTATCATCGGTGCCTCGACCCAGGGTAAGGAGCTGTCGGCACGGTTGTCGGCACGTCTGGATGTCGCCCTGGCAAGCGATTGTGTGGCGCTGAAAATGGAAAGCGATCAATTGGTGGCCACTCGTCCCATGTATGGCGGAAAGATTTTGGCGCAGGTGGCCCTTTCCGGAGCACCGGCCATCGTCGCCCTGCGTCCCAATATCTTCTCTGCCGAGGAGGCTCCCGCAGACGGTGCCGTCGAGAAGGTTTCGGCCGATGTGGGCAGTGTGCGTGCCCGGGTTAAGAGCACGCAGCTTGAGACCGGCAAGATTGATCTGACCGAAGCCGAAGTGGTGGTATCCGGCGGCCGCGGCATGGGCGGTGCCGATTATACAGCCATCGAGGCTTTGGCCGACACTCTGGGTGCTGCTGTGGGCGCTTCGCGCTCTGCTGTGGACGAGGGGTGGCGGCCGGCGTCGGACCAGGTGGGACAAACCGGTAAGACGGTCTCGCCCAACCTCTACATTGCATGCGGCATCTCCGGGGCGATCCAACATTTGGCCGGCATGTCCTCC
>JASFKE010000034.1:0-12974 GCA_050118795.1 Desulfobacteraceae bacterium
GCGACCATCGGCCCTGCCTCCAGAGATCGGGGGACCCTTGAAAAATTGGTGTTATCCGGGTTGAATGTGGCCCGTTTGAATTTCTCCCACGGCTCTTATGAGGACCATTCAGCGGCCATTCAGACAATTCGCTCCATTTCCCGAACCCACAACCGGCCGGTTGCCATCTTGCTGGATCTTCAGGGACCCAAGCTGCGCGTGGGAAAACTTGAAGGTGGAACCGCTGTGGAACTCAAGTCCGGGCAACCCTTTATGATTACCACCAAAGCCTGTCTGGGAACAGCCGAGCTTGTCAGCACAACATACCAAAATCTGGTTGCGGATGTCCAAATCGGCGATACCATCCTTCTGGATGACGGTTTGATTCGCCTTGCCGTGGAATCGGTTAAAGACCATACCGTCTGCTGCCGTGTTGTAAATGGAGGGTTGCTCAAAGAGAATAAAGGCATCAACCTGCCGGGGGTGGCGGTTTCGGCGCCTTGCTTAACAGAAAAGGATAAGCGCGACATTAATTTCGGCATCAAGAATAGGGTCGATTATTTTGCCCTCTCCTTTGTGCGCACGGCCGACGACCTGAAAGAAATCAAGAGAATCATCCATCGTCAGGGAAGTGATATTCCGGTGGTGGCCAAGATCGAAAAACCGGAAGCCGTCCGGAATTTAGAGACGATTTTGGATGCGGCCGATGCCATCATGGTGGCCCGAGGCGATCTGGGGGTTGAACTCAGCCCGGAATTGGTACCGACCATCCAAAAACAGATCATCCAAACTTGCCTGGCTCAAAACAAGCCGGTCATTACCGCGACGCAGATGTTGGAAACCATGAGTCATAACCCGATACCAACGCGGGCCGAGGCCTCGGACGTGGCCAATGCCATTTTTGATGGTACCGACGCGATTATGTTATCGGGTGAGACCGCCTCCGGTCGATATCCTGTCCAGGCACTTGATATGATGGCGAAAATTGCCCGTAACACTGAAAAATCGCCCTTCATGAAGTACAACATCCAGTACCGCCCGGACACTTCAGATCTTATTACCCATGCCGTGGCCCAATCGGCCGTGAATATATTGCATGAAATCGATGCCAAATGCATCGTCGCTTTCTCCGTGACGGGAAAGACCTCCAAACTGATATCCAAACAGCGTCCCTCCAAGCCTGTATTCGCTTTTACCTCCAGTAAAGATACATACAACCGGCTTTCACTGCTATGGGGGGTCACGCCCATGTACATTCCGCGTATCGACAATACCGAACGTCTTATTGCCGGCAGTGAAAATCTATTGTTGGAGAAAAAAAGTGTTGAGCCGGGTGATCTCATTGTACTGGTCGTTGGTTTGGGACTTACATCCGGATCAACCAACATGATAAAAATTCATCGGGTCGGCCATGCGGATTGATGTGTTGGCGTGTTGGCACTTGAAATGTTCATGGGGATATGAAAAAGAGGAATTTATTCCAGAGAAGGTTACGATACAATACTCATGAAAAATGTTGGCACAACGGCTATGAACCCGGACCGAAAAAGGTTTGGCGTTTTTCTTTCCTACAAAGGCTTTCAACATAGATGGTTACTGCTCCCATAAAGACGCGTCGTTTGGTTCTCAAACGCCAGTCTTTGAACGACTTCGACAGATTCTTTGACATGAGCAAGGACCACGATGTGATGAAATATATCGGAGATGGCAGTATATTCCACTGGACCAGGGATGTGGCTTATAAGAAATTTAATGAGCAGGTGTCCGTCCCGGTCACAGAAGGTCTAGGGGTGATGGCAATTTACCGTGAGTCGGATTCGCGGTATCTGGGCTGGTGCGCCATATCGCATTCCAAATTTTTAGATGATATGGAACTCGGATACCGCTTGTGCCGCGATTGCTGGGGATGCGGCTATGCCACCGAAGCGGCATCCGCCATGTTGTCGGAGGCTTACCACGCCACAGATGTAAACCGCATCATGGCTTGCGCCCATCCGGAAAATACCGCCAGCATTCGTGTGTTGGAAAAACTCGGATTCAAATTCGCATACCCCATCTTCAGCAACCCCATCCAGAGAGAAATCCCTGTCTATAGAATCAGCCGAAGGATCTATTGTATGGGGTTGGGTATGGGGTTGATAAGCGGCCCTAATTGCCGAGGAGATTTTTAAGTTTATCGCCGACCCCTTTGAGATCTTTGATCTCTTTGGGTGCATTTTTTAAAAGCGTTTCGGGATTCAGCTTCAACTCTTTAAGCTGTTCGCCAAGCACGTTCATCACATCCGGTGAGTTGATGTGCTTGCTCAGTTCCGCGAAAATGACCTTAAATGCCTCCGCCGGTATGAGCCCGCCCTTTTTATCGCCGATGTTGGTCAGGTGGATCTCCGGCAATGTCGTGGTGACAGACTTTTCTTGCCCCAGCATGGATGCGGCCAGATTGATTTTGCCGCCTTTGAGTTGAAAGTCTTTGATGATGATTTTTTTGCTTCCGGCCTGCTGATTTCCGGATTCGCCACCGGACTTTTTACCGCTTTTGCCGGCACCTCTGGTGATATTGTTGAGAATCGCTTGAAAATTATCGCTTTTTAAAGTGCGCTCATAGGTCAGCTGGGGATTAAGCACCTCTATCCGATCAATGACAATAGTCTCCTCGGTCAAGGAGCTCTCAGCGATGTCCACCAGGATGGAGCCGACTTTCATGGCTTCGGGGGACTTGAAACCCTTGGGATTTCCAAGGTGAAAGTTTTCCAGTTTGGCTTGTGCCGAAAACAGAGAGACATCGACATCTCCCAGGCTGACATCGGTTTTGGTAATGCCGGGGCCGTAAGTGTTGACAGCCGATTGGACGATGGGACCGATTTTGGAAAGTCCAAATACCACCACGCCGGCAACGATGAGTACAAATGCACCTAAAGCGATAAAGACTATTTTTTTCATGGTACCTCCGAAAAGTACAGATTATTTGCTTTTATCCGTTGTTATACAATTTGTTCCGCAGCAAGGGTCTATTCTGCGGTACTATCGACTTTAAGATTTGGCTGGGGCCGCACTGGCGCCCGCAAAATGGCCGGACATCCCTACCGGCGTTTATAACCTTGGAAGACCCAGAACAGCAGCCAGGCCAGAATAACCGGTCCCAAGCCGATGTAAAGGTAATTTATGGTATCGTTATGCCACGGCTGCATGAAAGCGGCGATGACCAGGGGAAATACGACAGAGACTGCGATGGCAAGGCGCATCTTACCCGATAGCCTTTTGGCTGGCCGAACCAGTCGCGGCGTGCGTTTTTCCTGTGCCATGATACGTGGTATGACAAGAGCGCCTGCCACAATGGCGGATATGATCAAAATTTCCTGAAGCCCAAGCATCCGGATCCTTTCATCGTCTAGACAACGTTGGGATATATACCGGGGTTGGTCAATTTTCTCAAGGGGCCCTGTTCAACTATTTATTCCACCACCAATCGAATATCCAAGAGTTTAAATCCTATATTTGACCAGCGCCCATGCTTCAGTTAGGATATTCAATCAGGTATTTCGACAACAACAAAAAAGGTGGATAACAATGTTGAAAAAGATTGTTTCCGGCGGGCAAACCGGTGTGGATCGTGCGGCTCTCGATGCGGCTATCCGAATGGGAATTCCTCACGGAGGATGGATACCCAAGGGGCGACTTACAGAGGACGGTCCTTTGCCGGAAAGATACCATCTCGATGAGATGCCCACCGACAGCTATCCTGAGCGTACCGAGAAAAATGTTCTCGACTCGGACGGGACCTTGATCATCTCTCGCGGTGCCCCCCAAGGCGGAACGGACTATACCCGTAAAATGGCCCTTCGCCACGGCAAGCAGATGCTGCATATTGATCTGTCCCTGCACACCAATTGCCTGGATGCGGCTTCCCTGGTCTCATCATGGCTTAGGATAAACAATATTGAAACGCTCAATGTGGCCGGTCCCCGGGCAAGCAAAGATCCTGAGATTTACAATGAAGTGTTGGCTCTTTTGACGCATATTTAACCCCATGATTGCAAAAGCCTTTAGGGTGTCAGAGTCAAGGCGGCGAGGGTGCAGCCGTGGTAGGGCTACTGCAAACCCTTGCCAACGCGGGATCTGGCGCCCTAAAGGCTTTTGTAACTGAGCGTTTCCACACATTTGGGCAGTAGGCGTACAGATTTTCACCTGGGGCCGGTCCAAGCGGGTTCTGGCTGATAAATGCGTAAACCAGAGGATCGAAATAGCGCTGGCCGTCGTAGCAAAGGCGGATCTCCGGGTCAAAGTACTGACCGATTAAACGCAGGGGCTGGGGCACCTCTTCCACTACGATTTTTTCGACCCTTGCCAGCTCATCGTAGCTGGCCGACCAAACAATCTCTCCGTTGGGTCGGGTTAACTCCTGGGGTATGCCGTTTACATCGTTGTGATAGTAGTATACTTGCCCGTCGCTTTCGATAACTGCAAGGGGACAGTTGGTGCCCGGGTAGTAAACATACTCTCTGACCGAACCATCTTCTTGCTGCTCTGAGAGCAGGGCATCTGCGTCCCAATTGAAAAAAGTACGCTCGCCATTGACAGCTTTAATGTGGCGGCGGCCCAGGGCATCGTAAGCCATGGTGATCTGGGTGTCGTCGTTTTTGCGGATGGTTTTAAGGTGGTTTTGCTCATCCCACTCTAAGCGGTATCGGGTATCTGCGTATTGGCGTCGGACCAGGTTGCCGGCGGCGTTGAATTGGTAGTGGCTATTGTTGTACCGGGCGGCTCGCAACTCTTTACCGGTATCGTCAAGGTGGTCCAACAGGTCTCCGCAGGCATCATATGACAGGTGGCGAACGGCCAATTGCGGATCCAGTGCTTCAATGATGCGGTTCATGGCATCGTAGCGATATCGCCAGGCGCCTTTGTGGCCATCTTGCCTGGCAATCAAATTTGCGGCACCATCGTATGTATAGCACCGCTCCACCTCGCCGGTGGCGCCGCTGATGGTTTGGCGGGTCAACAGCCCGTCGTCATCATAGCCCAAAGACCGATGCAGATATTCCGAGAAGTATTCGGCGATAATTTTGCCCCGGCCGTTACGTTCGATGGTCACCGGCGGCTGATCGTTGATTTGGATGGCTGATACGGCGCCTGCGGTATCGTAGGTGTATTGCACGCAGTTTCCGTGACTGGTGGTGCGTTGGGTGCGCCGGCCGTTTCCGTCGAATTGGGACTCGACGATAAACTCCCCCTTCTTCTCAGCCAATAAATGGTTCGCGGCATCATAGAATCTTTCCACCAGTGTGCCCGGTGATTGAAAGGAGGTCAGGTTGCCGTTGGCGTCCCAATTGAACAGCAATTGCTCTTCACTTTCATTGGTTTGGGTATGCAGGCGTCCCAATGGGTCGTAGGTATAGTTAATCATTTGTTGCAGGGGGGTGATCCTGCGAA
The DNA here is from genome assembly GCA_050118795.1 of Desulfobacteraceae bacterium. Taxonomy (GTDB): domain Bacteria; phylum Desulfobacterota; class Desulfobacteria; order Desulfobacterales; family Desulfosarcinaceae; genus JARRKU01. Next base: position 5,407 of record JASFKE010000034.1, read on the forward strand.
TCAGCTGACCGGCGGGGTCATAATCATATCGATGGGTCTGACCGTAGTAGTCGGTCTTGGAGACAATCCGCCCGGCATAATCATACTTGTAGTGATAACTCTGGCCTTTTTCATTGGTGACGCTGATGAGATGTCTTTCGGTATCGTATTGAAACTTGACACAAGTACCGTCGGCATGGATACGTTGGATGATATCGTTTGTCCCGTTATATTTAAAGCGCGTTTGGCGACCGTTTTGATCGGTATGTATCGACAGGTTGTCCTCCGGGTCCCAATCGAAGGATTGAATGATGCCTGAAGGTTGGACAGCCTGCACCAGGCGCTCCTTTTCGTCATAGATATAGCGTGTGACCCGGCCGCCGGAATCGATAACGGCAGTGATGCTGCCGGCCGGATTGCGTTGATATCGAACGAGATGTTTTTTCGAACGGCCAATTGCAGTGACCAGACCCTGGTCGTCATATTGGCAGGAGGTGGTCCCACCTTCAGGATCCGTCACGCTGAGCAGGTCTCCCTGCCGGTTGTAGGCGTACCGGGTACGTATCCCCAACGGATTGATTTTTTCGATGCGCCGGCCCTGCTCATCAAAGCGCTGCTCATAGGCTTTGCCATTGCCGTCAACCATCCGTACCTGGTGATTGTTGTCGTCGTAGGTAAAGGCAATGAGGGTGTCATCGGGGCGTATGATTTGGGTCAGGTTGCCGGCGGCATCGTATTCATAAGCCGTACTGCGATTCAATGCATCTGTGGTGGAGACGACCCGGCCCACCTCATCGTAGTCAAACGTAGAAGATGCGCCGGAATGGTCCTCTTCTTTGACCGGCAGCCGGTCTTTGTTGTAATGGATCATTTTTTGGTGACCGATGGAGTCGGTAATTTTAACACATCGGTCGTAGGGCCGATGGTCATACCGATACTCGCCCAACCCGGCATCATCCCACGTGTGCACACAACGTCCGCCTTCGTCGTATTTATAGTAAAAAGAGTGTTTGTTTCTGTTTACATTACGAACCATCTGTCCATTACGGTAGTAGAATCGTTTTTGGTGGCCCAAGGGGTCTGCGGCGGCGCTTAAATGATTGTCCACGTAGCGATATTCAACCAGGAGCTTGTCATGTCGTTTGATGGTAATAATGCGATTTTCCACACATCTGACGTGAAGGCTCTCCCCACTGCTGGTCTGGATATGGTCCAGGGGGCCATACTCGCGAATAAAAAAAAGAAAGTGACCGTCGCCATTGCCAATTCGGGCCACATGGGTATGGCTGCCCACAAACTCTTTGGGAAAGTCATACGTCAGACCGGACTTGAGCAGAACCTTGTAGTAATCTTGGGTTGCACTGAGCAAGGCGCCATTGACCGCTTCCATTATGGGACAATCCGTGGGCAATCCTTGGAAGACAACCCCTGTTCCACTGCCATCGAAAAAGATGGCCAACCCGTCGGTGTCAATTTCCAGCCGGGCATCGGCCGGGCTCTGCCAGCTTCTGCCCAATAGCCCGGAATAATTGTTGGCGGATTGGTAGCGGCGCGACCAGATCAGCGGCAGGCGGCCGGCCAGGATAAAGTCGGTCTGGGTTAGGGAGACCTCTCCGGTGACGGCAATGATCCCATCCCCCTTTGGCTGATGGTAACCGCGGACCAATCGCCGTCGGCCCGTTTTTCGGATCTGATTTGATGTTTGGCCCGATGTCTGATCTGATGCAGACGCGCTTATCGCCCTAGCCTTGCGAGCCGCCTTGGTCTCCTGTTCTACTTTGGCTTCGCGCTCCTTTGGCAGATCGGGACGGTACAGGTCACCCGGCTGCGGAATCCGCTGAGCCACCAGGCTGCCCATGGCAACTGCCCCGATGCCGGCGCCGGTTACCCCATGGGTCAACGCCTTTCGCCCCATCAACACCGGATCGATTCGTTCGCGGATCTGCTCTTCCGGGCACTGTTCGGCCATGGCGCTGCCTGTGCCGGAGAGTAAACCTGCGGCCGCCATGCCGTCGAAGGAGGTCGCAACGCCAGTGCAGACGCATTGGCAAGTTGCATTTTCTCCTACAGTCGGGTCGGCGCTCATGTTCACCGCCCCAAAAATCCCTCCCCCCAAGGCGGCTTTTGCGATGTTAAAACCATCCAATGCCCCTTCGTTGCTCTGGCGGCCACCTGCTTCGATGATACCGGCGATGCCGGCACCTATGGCTGCCCCTATCAGCACAGGCGAAAATACAGGTTCACCAATGGGATCTATATGGTTGATGGGATCGCCCTTGCAGTAAACATAAAAATTATTGTGACCGCTTCCCGTAAACAGCGGGGTCAAACCGAGGTAGCGGCCCAAACCGGGATCGTAATAACGATCCTGGGTGTAGTGCAGTCCGCTTTCAGAATCGAAGTATTGGCCGGCAAGCCGGAAGGGTTGAAAGATATCTTTGCCTTTTTCGATAAGGCCCTGGCCGAATGCGTCGTACCGGGCCTTCCAGACGACATTACCGTCGGATCCTGTCAGGCATTGCACCTCATACCGGTGCCCGGAAGCGGCCCAATAGGTTTGCCGGTCCCGGCGAAGGGCCAGGAGCATGGGGCTGCCCGGAAAAAACAGATAGTCGGTGATACCGGCAGGTTTTCTGTCTCCGGTGTCGGGGATTGGAACTTCATGCAGCAACTGGTTGCCGGCCCAATAAAATCGGGTCGTCATGCCATCGGCTTTTTTGGCCACCCGGCGTCCAAATGCATCATAAAGGTATTGGGCCTGATCGCCGTTCAGGGTGATGGATTTTAATCGGTTCAGGCTGCTATATCGAAATCGAGCCGGGCCGCGGGGGCAGGTTCCCCGGGTTAAATTACCCAGGCCGTCATACTGGAATTGGGTCTCTCCGGCCGCCATCAAACGGTCGGCGGCATTGATATCATATTTGAGACCGTCGTCCGACAATCGATTGGCATTGGCATCTATGAAAAAGGTCTCATTGATATCAGGTGTGTTGCTTTCGGCGCTTCTCAGGCGCCCCTCGTTGTCATATTTATAGTTCACCACATGGTCGTCGCCGTCACTGATGCGGGTGATACGGTAAAGGGAATCACGCTGAAGAATTTGGTTCAGCACAGGTTTGCCGCTGGCAGGTGTCGTCAAACGCACTTGGGCCGGTAAACCATCGGCCATGGTTTTCTGCTCCAGGCAGGTGCCGTTGGGAAAAACCATGCTATCCATAGCACCGCTGGGCGCATATTGGATGTCGATGTCACGGCCTGACCACGCCTTTATACCGGTGATACGCTTTTCACCGTCTCGCCGGTAATGGATAATCTGGCCGAAGGGGGTGGTGATGCCAATCAGATGGCCGGTTTCATTGCGATGATAGGTGACGGTGCGGCCTTGAAATTTTTCCGATGCAAGCAGGCCGTTGTCATCATAGTTCAGCTCTACCGTTCCGGTGGAATTAGTGGCTTTGACGATGCGGCCGTTTTCCATTTCATATTCGGCGCTGGTGCCGTCGGCATATTCCACTTTCCAACTGCCGCTGTCAGGGTCCACATCATATTTTGCCGCCACACTTTGGCCAATCAAAAGCTTTTCAAGGGCGCCAGAGTCGGCGTACTGAAAATCAAAGCTGGCGCCGTCGGCAAAAGAGATCCGTTTGGGGGCCGTAAAATCATTATAATAAAACCGGGTGGCGTGCCCGTTTGCATTCACCCGGCTGACAACTCTCTGGTGTTCATCCCTCAGACAACGTGTGCCGTGCCCGTTGCGATCGGTACTCATGGTCAGATTTCCGTATGCGTCATGGCTGTATCGTGATTGGGTTCCATCCGGATAAGAGATGGTTTCGAGACGGTCCATATCGTCATAATCAAAAGTCCAACATGTTTTTCCGTCATCCATACGAATTGCATACAATTGCGTCTCCCTTGGGGAGATATCCATGAAGATCCGGTGGCCGGCCGGATCCGTAATTTGAACCGGGTTCCCGCACACCGTAAGTGCGTAGTCGAACCGGCGGCCTTCACCCGTGTTCACGGCTATGCCGTGTTTGGTCTTGTGCAAAACAGCTTTGGCCCCCGCCTTGTCGGTCAGGGTAATGACCCAGCGCTTTTCATCGGCGTTTACGTCGAACCCCATGGACCGGTATTTTTCTACCTGAAGGCTGAATCGTCGGGATTGCCAGGCGTCGGATAAAGATTTTTCAACACCGAATACCACTTGGGACGGTTCGAGAAGGTGTTTTATATCAACCTTGGGTTTGATAAACGCCACCATCCGGTCGTGGCCCTCTTCGGCTATAAATCGATCGATGGGGCCGAAAAACGTAGCGGTTTGGCGAGCATCCAGGCGTGGAAGAAATTCATTTAAAATGGTTGGGTTGTAAAAACGGAAATAGACATTGCGGCCATTGGGCGCTATCAGCTTAAAATACTGCCGCAAATGTTTCTCAAGCACTTTTACGTCAGCTGTTGACGTAAAGAAAATACCCCAGCCGTTGCCCACACCTTCTTCGAGCAGCCAGTGCTCAATTTCAGGTTGGGTGTCCAACCGCAAAAGGTAAGGTGCCGTGGTCGCGTTAGTCCATGCCGCTTCACCCGTAAACAGGGATGCCTTGATTACATCCGGATGATCCAGGCGCCTGGGAATCTCAATGTCGTCAGCGGCAGAGTTGATAACTGCAAAAAGCCCGTTTCCTTCATCGACGTCCCGATATAGCAGTCTGCGGACATCTTTCAGCTCCATCTCTATCCTATAGCCTTGCCGAATTAATTATCTTAAACCCTATTTGTTCGTGGATATGTCTCTCCGGATTCTCTCACACAGCATCACTGCCAGGAGCTGCCTGTTCAGCGAGGTATTCCATATTTTTATGCAAAATCTCGTGGTCGAGTTCCCGGTTGGCGGCGATATCTTCCACCAGGGGGGCATTGGTGGCCTCCGCCATTTTGAATAGCCGGCCCTGGCCGTTGCCAATGATGACATTGCTGCTGCACTCGATTATTTTTCCAACACCGCCGCAGTGTTGTGTTTTGTCGTTCAGCCGGACCGCTGCTTGAGCATTGATGAAGACGGTGGGAGCACCTCCCGCTGCCGCCCATCTGTTTGAACCGCAGCATGTTCCATGGATTCCCTGGTCGCCCACCCGGACTCCGGGCTTGCCGTTGATGATAACATTGTGGGAACCTTGTACTGCGGGACCTTGAACACTGTGTGAACAACGTTTGCAGCCGTGAGCGTCCATTGGGCATTTGGCTTTATCGCCGAGTCTGGCAGCGCCAGGCATGGGGAGATCTCCTATTTAGCAGTTAATAATCATACCATAATAATCGGACTTTTATGCCATCGGCATTTTATATCTTCAATGAAAACTCGAAGATTGGGTGGCGCATAATGTAGGTGTAAATTGATAAGTTGAGAAATTTCATACATACTCCGTGAGTACATGTCAATTGAAAAAATGAAATGGTATATTACGGAGCATTACGGATGCCGCGATATACGAAGGTCGGAGAAAACTAGATATCGTAAAAAAAAATGTAAAAATCATTTGAAGCCGGCTGGAATTTGTGTTAAGTGCTGCATCAATACATCTGAAAATATGGCTTCAACGCAGCTTTGATACCTGCTCATCTCAAAACGGTGCTGGTAAGCAATAGATTTGACGCCCCTCAAACCGGACTCTCAATAAAGCTGCGATCTACGATGAATAAAAAAGATGACTAAAAAAATGGACTGCCGCCTGGTCCCGGTGAATACTGTAAACCCTTTCAACTGAATGACCCGCTCTCAGCGGTATGAAGAAGTTGTCGACCGGCTCAGGGTAATACCACTGCCGGTGGACTAAACCAGCGTGCTTCCTCATCATGCCGCATACTCGAGAGAAGTAATTTGGAAGAATAACCGCTTTGCTTGGTTTGGCACCAGCCTGCTGACAGGACGGGTTTACGCCATAGGATACCCCCATTGTCAGGATATGCCACGGCCTGCTCTGTGGATCCCCTGCAGTTGCTTAAAGCATAATGCATAAATTAAGATGTAGAAGTTGAGGCTCTGCTATAACTTGGCAGTTTTTTGTATATCGGCGCTGATTTGGTTATTTACATGCGGTGATGGGTCTGATCGGTTCGGAGGTCAAAAATGAAAAAATGCGGCTTCGGTTTGTTGGTTTGCCTTTTCCTTGTCATTTTCAGTGGGTGTTCGGCAAAATTAACCAAACCTGAGTGGAGGTTCGGTAAAGATACTGTTCGCGTTCACATAAAAGCGGATCACAAACTGAATCTATACAACAGCAAGGCCCACACCCTGTATGTGTGCTTTTATCAACTCAGCGAATTAAATGCTTTTGACCAGCTGACCCAGGACGAGCCCGGTATTCGAAAGTTGCTGGAGTGTAAACTGTTTGATGGCAGCGTGGCCGCGGTGAAAAGCAAGATCATCCATGCCGGAGAGAATTTGACCATCATTTTGGATCGCGCGGAGAGAGCAAAATATTTTGCCATGGTCACCGGCTATTTTTCCCAGTTGGACAATGCCCGCATGGTGAGGCGGCACAAAATACAAGTGCTGAAGAAAAGAACAAGTTTTTGGAAAAACAGATACCAATGTATGCCCTGCGATTTGGATATTGAGGTGGCACTGGGTCCCAATCAGATCGACTACAGCAAAATAATTGAAAAGGACGAAGGGTGCAAAAATGAATGCCGGTAAACAAAGTCAACAAAATGGCGTAGCCCAGGGTAAACCCATTTTCTGGCACGAAGGCCTTTTTTTGCAGCCTCACCATTTCCAGTGGCAAGATCTTTATATGCAATCGCTTATCGAACCGCTGAACCATTACTTGGTACCGTCCTTATGGGGTACCGGGCGGATTGTCATCCATACCGAGGCATTGTCCAATTTTGTCTTTAACGTTATCAGCGGTGAGTTCAGATTCAGAGACATGACCCACGCTCTGTTTCCTGGAAATGCGGTGCTGGAGTCACGCAATTTTGAGAAGGCATGGAAAGACAAGGGCAAACCTTTCAATGTCTATCTTGGCGTACGCAAACTGTCTCCCAGCGGCAAGAATGTCTCCGACCCGATGAATTATGAATCTTTTTCAATGGTGCCCACCCGGTTTACGGCTGATGTCGAATCTGAAAATCTGCCCGATTTTTATGAAGGGACCGAACCCCTGGCCATTGAACGCCTTCGGTATGTCCTGAAATTGTTGTGGGAAGATGAAAAAAATGCCATCGGTGACTACGAAGTCATCCCCATCGCCCGGCTGGAAAATCAAAACGGCAACATTGTGTTGTCACCCAATTTCATCCCACCGGCGCTATCCATCTTTTCATCCAAGGTTTTAATGGGTTGTGCCAAGTCGGTAAGTGAGCTGATCACAGCTACAGCGAACCGCCTGGAGGCAAGCAAAAAGGAGCGTGGCGTTCATACCGCGGAGTTCGGTACCAAAGACATGGTCTTTTTGCTGACCTTGCGTACGTTGAATCGATTCGCTCCGATATTGCGCCACATGATCGGCAGTGGACATTCAGTTCACCCATGGTCTTTATATGGTGTTCTATGCCAGCTCATCGGTGAATTGTCGACCTTTTCGGCA
>JASFKE010000035.1:0-12891 GCA_050118795.1 Desulfobacteraceae bacterium
ATAAGCTACTGCAAACCCTTGCCAACGCGGGATCTGGCGCCCTAAAGGCTTTCCCCCTAATCATACTAAAGAAGCAAAACAAGCTATAGTAATAATACTTATAGGCCTTTTCACCATTTTGCCATCCTCTTTACTACGACTCTTCACCCTTGCCGCCTTGACTTTGGAACTCTGAAGAGTTTTGCAGCGATAGAGTCCTTCTTATAGGGGTTCGGGAAGAAATTTAATTTATATTTTCAAGTGTTGAGGCGCCCGTCTGGCAAGGCGCGAAAGCGAAGGTATATCAAGATATTTCGAGCTTTGGCAACGCAGCCAACCGGGATGCATCGGCCCTTGAAAATGTGAAGTTGTTTTTGCGCGAGCCCTTAGCAATCAGATCTTTTGGAAACCGGAGTTGGTGAGTGCCGCCTTGATGAAATCTCGAAAAAGTGGGTGTGGATCCATTGGCCGGGATTTGAATTCAGGATGGAACTGACACCCCAGATACCAGGGATGGTCGTCGACTTCGACGATCTCGACCAGATCCCCTTTCGGTGAGGTACCGCTAATGACAAGCCCCGCTTCTTCCAGTTGTCCCCGTAACGCGTTATTGAACTCGTAGCGGTGACGATGCCGCTCGGAAATTCTCTTTTGTCCATAGGCCTCATAGGCCAAGGTATTTTCTACCATACAACATGGGTAAGCTCCCAAGCGCATAGTGCCGCCTTTTTCCGAACTGGCATCTCTTTTCTGGACACTCTTGGTTTGGTCGTCATACCACTCAGTCATCAAATATATGACGGGATAGGGGGTCTTCTCATTGATTTCAGAACTGTGAGCCCCTTCCATTTTGGCCACGTTGCGCGCAAATTCAACCACTGCGATCTGCATCCCCAAACAGATACCAAAATAGGGCACCTTGTTTTCCCTGGCATATCGCGCAGCACATATTTTGCCTTCGATCCCCCGGGAGCCAAACCCACCCGGCACCAATATACCGTCCGCCTGGGTCAATTGCAGCCCACAATTGTCAGGATCTACTGTTTCAGAGTCTACAAAAACCAAATCAACACGGCAGTTATTGGGCAGTCCTCCGTGCAATAATGCTTCGTTAAGACTTTTATAGGATTCAGTCAGATCTACATACTTGCCGACAATGGCGATGGTCACGCGATACTCCAGGTTCTTCATGCGATGACACAATGCTTCCCAAGGTTCCAACCGCGGGGTTCGCGTCCATATATTGAGCAGTTCAACAATTTGGGTGTCCAGCCCTTCCTTGTGGAACACCAGAGGTACTTCATAAATATTGTCAACGTCTTTGGCTGTTATCACTGCACCGGTATCCACATTGCAGAAAAGTGCGATCTTCGATTTTATATCTTCCGAAAGGTAACGGTCGGTGCGGCACAGTAAAATATCCGGTTGGATACCGATGCTGCGCAGTTCCTTGACACTGTGCTGGGTGGGCTTGGTTTTCAACTCGCCCGCTGTGCCGATGTAAGGTACCAGGGTCAGGTGAATGTAGAGCACATTCTCTTTTCCGGCATCAGTTCGAAACTGTCGGATGGCTTCCAAAAAAGGCAAACTTTCGATGTCACCTATGGTTCCTCCAATTTCGATAATGGCGATATCCACGTTTTTTGATACCAACCAGATACTGTTTTTGATCTCTTCGGTGATATGGGGGATTACTTGAACGGTTCCGCCGAGATAATCGCCTCGACGCTCTTTGTTGATTACGGAATTATATATTTTACCGGTAGTGAAATTATTATCATGCCCAAGGCGCGCATGGGTGAAACGCTCGTAATGTCCCAGGTCGAGATCGGTCTCCGCGCCATCATCCGTAACGTATACTTCCCCGTGCTGAAAAGGGTTCATCGTACCTGGATCGACATTGATATAGGGATCGAGTTTTTGAATGGTAACCGTTAGACCACGGCTCTCCAACAATGCTCCCATAGAGGCCGAAGCCAGCCCCTTACCTAACGAAGACAATACGCCACCGGTCACGAAAATGTACTTGGCATTTTTCCCATTCATGCGCTTTTAATTCCCTTTCAAGGTCCACACAATTTGATACACTTCGTTATCATAAACCCGAGAGATATAAAAGCTTGAATAGACCTAATTAATATTCCCATCGGAACATAATACCGCATTAAAGTTTGCCTTTATTATCCCTGCCGGGCTATCAAGGGTCAAACTTCTTCCTAAATTCCTCAATGGTGCGCTGCACCTCATCCACATCTGAAAAGGGCTCCCGACCATCCGGCGACATCTCATCTTGCTGCGGATATAGGGTCATCAGGTGTGGGATATTCAACAACTCCAAGGGGATGACCGTATTGGCGCGCACTTTGGTCACGCGAACCTGCCGGATGGGGTGCTGGTTGTGAAACGTGGTGATCTGCATGGGGTACAATACGCCATCCACCTTCTGCCAGTTGCGATAGATGAACTCCAAACGCTCCGACGCCATGCCGGTCTCTTCAGACCGGAAAATATTGATCCAGCGCAGCGGTACGAATCGCTCTTTGTCGACCCACACCTGGGAGACGGAATCATCCGGGTAGTTGGCGCCTATCACAAAAACAATGTGGTCTTCCATTCGCCCCAAGCTGGTAATGCCCACATCCACGCCATGGCGTGATAACACCTTGTGTAACAGCAGGCGTGAATTGTACAAAAAAAGGTCTTTGTAGCGATCGAACCGGCCCGGCTTGGCACCTGAGATGATGGTGCCGTCGACCACTGTCAGAACCTTTCCGTGGGACAGCACATGGATACGATGGCTATTTTCATTGTGAATATCGGAGCGAAAACGATCCGGAAAAATGAAGCTCAGAGACTCCTCAAGGTCAATGGGCTGGCTGGCAACGGCTGGATCTTCCACCGTCACCAGCTGGTCAACCCGCAACGTTTGGGCACCGGCCAACTTGCGCACCATCAGATCTAAAACATGTGGACCTTCAAGCACATGTCCACTGGCCGGAGCCGCCCACAGCCAGACAAAAAGGCACCATGATACGACTAATCCCATGGTGCGGCTGCCGTGGTAGATTGGCACACGTCTCATATGTGGAAACACCTTCATTATTTAGTCGCCGATAAAGAAATCGAGCCCGTATTTGGCTGCCGCCCCCAGCTCTTCTTCAATGCGGATCAGCTGGTTGTATTTTGCGACACGGTCTGTACGAGACATGGAACCGGTCTTGATCTGTCCGGCATTTACCCCCACAGCCAGGTCGGCAATGAAGGTATCTTCCGTCTCTCCGCTGCGATGGGAGATAACGGTGGTATACCCGGCCTGAGCTGCCATCTCGATGGCATCCAAGGTCTCCGTGACGGTGCCGATCTGATTGAGTTTTATGAGAATGGAGTTGGCCACACCCTCATCGATGCCTTTGGCCAGAATTTTTGGGTTGGTGACAAAGACATCGTCTCCCACCAATTGAATGGCTTCGTCAAGCTGTTCGGTCATCAGCTCCCAATTTTTCCAATCCTGTTCCGCCAAACCATCTTCAATGGACAGGATAGGATATTTTTCAATCAACTTGACATAGTACTCAATCATCTCCTGGGCGTCCAATTTACGGTTTTCGGATTTAAGTACGTACTTGCCCTTGGTGTAAAACTCACTGGCGGCAGCATCAAGGGCCAGCCCCATCTCTTTGCCGGGTTGGTATCCGGCTTTTTCGATGGCCTCGATAATATACGCCAGCGCTTCTTCATTTGAATTGAGGTCCGGTGCAAAACCGCCTTCGTCACCCACAGCCGTGTTGAGCCCTTTGGCCTTTAGGATCTTCTTGAGCGCATGGAAAGTTTCCGCGCCCATCTGTATGGCTTGGGAAAAGGATTCAGCACCAAAGGGAATTATCATAAACTCCTGTATATCCAATGTATTTGCCGCATGGGCGCCCCCATTGATGACATTCATCATGGGGATGGGAAGCACACGCGCATTGACGCCGCCCAAATAGCGATAAAGGGGTAATCCGAATGCCTGCGCTGCCGCACGTGCTGCAGCCATGGAGACACCCAGCATGGCGTTGGCACCCAATTTGGATTTGTTGGCAGTGCCGTCCAAGGCGATCATGGCATTGTCCAGGGCCATCTGATCGGCGGCATCCAGGCCGGTCACCTCTTTGGCAATGATGGTGTTGACATTTTTCACCGCTGTGGCCACACCTTTTCCGCCATAGCGCTTGGCGCGTGTGTTTCTCAGCTCCAGTGCCTCACGGGTGCCGGTTGACGCACCGGAAGGTACGGCAGCCCGCCCCACAGCTCCACAGGCCAGCGCGACATCCACCTCCACTGTAGGATTGCCGCGTGAATCAATAATTTCCCGGCCCTTTACATCGACTATTTCGGTCATTATTTCCCCCTAGAATATTTAGATTATCGAAAACTGTTTTTTTTTGGAATCCGAGACACGTTTACTATGCACTATAGGCTTTAAGATAGTGATTTGCAGATGGGTGGTAAGTGGTTAAAATAGTGGTCGAATTCACTCTCCGCTTCGGTGATTAGCAACATTTCCAGGCCCTGGTTTGCATCTTGACAATTTTTGCGCGCATGTTAACCTTCCAGTTGAGGGATGTCAAGAAGATGAGCAACTTTTTAAGGCAGTTACTTAAGTTTTTCAACCTAAAGACCGATGAAACCTACGCTGGTTTCTATAATAAGGATCGCTATGTCCGAAAAGGGAAAAAATCCATATCAAGAGGGGCATCTGTTTGTTGCCGCCATACGCGTATTGGAACACAAAAACAGCTCCCCGCCAGCACTTAAAGATATTTCGGAACTGCTCGGTTTTTCTGCAGAGCAGGCCGGACTGATCAGCCGTCGCCTTGAAGAGGCCGGCATCGTCAAAATAGTCGAAAGCGCTTTTGGAGATCGATGGGGAGTCGAAGACCATTTGAAAATCGAAGAGCTTCCCAAAGAAGCGGCCGCCAACCAAATGGATGAAGCTCTGCAGCGGTTTAAAGCGGAAAAATCTAAAATGTCCCGGAAAATCGAGACGATTAAAGAGCAGCAGGCCCAAAAACAGAAAGATCTATTTTCAGAGTTGGAGAAAAAGCTCAAAAAAGATCTTTCAGCTGACAAACCCTGAATCCGCAACTTGGAAAACCATTGTCCTGTTGGTGGCGCCCCAGCAAACCCCATAGCTGCAAAAAAAATATGGCATAAAGGGTAACGAAGTATTTAAAACCAGTCACTGGCAAATTGGTTTTCTTCTGATTGGAGATATTTTCGCCCCGCTTTTTCTTCCAATTTACTACCTTTTTTATGCAACTATGGGGTTAGTTCTGACAAGAGCCATAGGGGTCGCAAAAAAGATCATCACTCCTTTACCCGTTTAATGGCTGCACCGAGCTTTTCGAATTTAAGTTCCATGGCTTCGTAACCACGGTCCAGGTGGTATACCCGAAGCACTTCAGTGGTGTTTTCGGCGATGAGTCCCGCCAGAATCAAACTGGCGCTGGCCCTCAAATCCGTGGCCATCACCGGAGCGCCGGAGAGTTTTTCAACACCTTTGACCAATGCGCAGTTGCCTGAAACAGTGATATCCGCCCCCATGCGGCGCAGCTCGCTGACATGGATAAAGCGGTTTTCAAAAATGGTTTCACAGATCAGGCTGCTGCCTTGGGCCACGGTCATCAGCACCATAAACTGCGCCTGCATGTCTGTGGGAAATCCCGGATAGGGCAAGGTTTTAATGTCCACGCTGGAGATTGGGTCCGCGCCTTGCACATGTATGGTATCTGCATGAATGTCGATGCGGGCCCCGGTCAACCGAAGCTTGTCGGTGACGGCGCTGAGATGTTCGGCGTCGGCGCCGGTAATGGTGACGTCACCGCCGGTTAAAGCCGCCGCCGCCATGAAGGTGCCAGTTTCGATTCGATCGGGGATTATGCGGGCTTCAATGGGATGCAGGACCTGGACGCCTTCAATAATTATCTGCGAAGTCCCGGCGCCTTTAATACGCGCCCCCATTTTGATGAGCACGTCGGCCAAGGCTTTGATCTCCGGTTCTCTGGCCGCATTGCGCAGCACGGTGGTCCCTTCGGCCAAAACCGCCGCCATCATTAGATTCTCAGTACCTGTAACAGTCACCACATCAAAGTAGATATCCGCGCCCTTGAGCCGCTCGCAAGAGGCCTCCACATAGCCGTGGGTCAATTCAATTTCAGCCCCCAGCTGCTGTAATCCCTTCAGGTGCAAAGTGATGGGACGCGCGCCGATAGCGCAACCGCCGGGTAGAGATACCCGTGCTTTTTTCAACCGCGCCACCAACGGGCCCAACACCAGAATCGATGCCCGCATTTTGCGAACCAGATCGTAAGGGGCTTCATGATTGTTCAAACCGCAAGCGTCTACCTCCACCCGGTCTGCGTTGGCGTCGCACCGCACACCCAAGTGGGTTAAAAGATCCAATGTACTGCGAATATCCCGCAATCCAGGCACATTGGTAAAGGTATTGGGGCCGTCGCACAACAGAGCGGAGACCAGTATGGGCAGCGCCGCATTTTTGGCGCCGCTGACATGCACCTCTCCGGCCAACCTGCGCCCGCCTTGTACCACTATTTTATCCATTATGTTCTTGATCCTTCGTATTGAGAATTATGCCGCGGCCCCTGTTTAGGGTTTATCGGTTTTAGCAATACAAAAGCGTTTCCCACAAATCGAGATGTGAAAAACGCTTTAGGGGGTCGCGGTAAAAAGGTAGGCTAGTGATGATTGCGGCCCTTGCCCTGCATGGTGTCGATGATCGATTTGATCACAACGTAGGTCATGCCGATACCGATGACGCTCAGCGCGTACCACAGGCCGCCGTGAAAAACATAGTGCCCCATATCCCATACCCACTCAAAGCTGATGAATGGCAACATTGATCTTCCTCCTTATGCTTCGGCCGGTTGAAGTTTTTCAGCGGCCTGCGAATCATCCTGTGCCGCTTTCACTGTCTCAGCTTGCGGGGATTCGGGTTCGATGGGATTCAACTCCCGCTCCTGAGGAAAAATGGGCAGATAACGGTAAGAGATCATAATCAGGATCACACCGTAAGCCACCGGCAAAATGGTGGTGGCCACCTCCTGCCAACTGGGAATGTACATGGCCCATGTATCAAAACTCATCACCGGTACGGCCATGGTTTGAACCACCATGACCCAGCGGTTAAGAGAGACGCCCATGATGCCCAGCAAGGTGGCGGTGACCCGCAGGAAAGTGTTCTCCCGGGTGGGTTTGATGATCAGAATCAAGCCGGGCACGAATCCGCCCAGGATGATTTCGGCAACCCACACCCAGTGGGTGTAAAGGGGATTGTTCTCAAAGAAGAAGGTCCATTTGAATCCCTGGGCCGGCGCCGTACTGTACATCCACTGGAGGGTGTCGACGCTTTTGGCGATAATGTAGGTGATGATCATCCAGCCGGAGATCTTGGCCAGCAAATAGATCACGTCGTCTTTGACCAGTTTTTTGCGGGTGATCTTTTCCGTCAACCAGGTGATAAACAAGGTGAAGCTGGGTCCATAGGCGGCAGCCGACCAGGTGAACAGAAAGAAGGTATAGGGCCAGATCAGAATGTGCTCCCGGAAAGCGAAGGGGCGACCGAACAGAACACCGGCCACACCGCCCAAAGAGCCTTGATGGAAAAAGGAGAGAAAAGCGCCGGTGGCGGCAAATACGGCCATGGCGCCGTGCATATTGTGGCTTAGGTTGTGGAAAAACGGCACCTTGTCGATTTGACGATTTTCCAGAATCAGAGGTATATACTCTATGGTCAATACCGCAAAGTAGCATGAGAGACAAAAGGCCACTTCGGTGAGCATGGAGTGCACATTGGCGTGCCAGAAGATGAACCAGCTGCGCAAAGGCTGACCGACGTCGATGGCCAGAATCAACAGTGCGGAGCTGTAGCAGATAAATCCGATCAACACCGCATAATTGATGATGTACTTGAGATCATCCTTACCGATGATATACTTGAGCAGGCCGGAGAAAAAGGCGCCGCCCCCCAGCGCAATCACCGCCAGATCGGCCCAGATCCAAATGGCGAATCCATAATAGTCGTTCATATTGGTCTGGTTCAGCCCCTTGATCCAACACAGCAGCATGGCATAGACGCCCCATGCGAGGACGCCGCCCACGACGGCCAGTCCCAGCAGGAATTTCGGTAGGGAACACCGTTTGACGCCCTCGGGTATCAATGCAGAATCCATAAGGTTTGTGCTCCTTGCGCTTGGCAACGCGTTAAATATTGTTCATACCGACCTAGTGCCCGGATGCCGCCGGTTCATTGGCGTCGGCTCTCGTTTGCACTTGGTAATTATCACCGGCCCTGCGCACCCATTCCCGGCTGGATAGATAATAGACCTTGGTATTGGTTCCCAATCTCTCCAGCAAACGAAATGCATGTGTATTTTTGGCCTTGTAGTGGTGGTGCGGATCGGGTTGGACGACCTTGTGCACCTTGTGATCGGGATTGTTCAAATCTCCGAAAATAATCGCTCCGGCCGGACAGGCCTGGGTGCAGGCCGTCTGGTAGGCCCTCTCTTTGACTTCGCGGGTCCCTTCGGTGAAAGCTTTATCCCGGGCCAGCTGATAGCGGTGGAAGCAGAAACTGCACTTTTCCACAATTCCGCGCATACGCGGTGAAACATTGGGGCTCAGGTACTGCTCCATGCCTTTGGGCCAGACCGGGTCCCACCAGTTGAAGTAACGCGCGTGGTAAGGGCAGGCCCCCATGCAATACCGGCATCCGAAGCAGCGGGTATAGATCTGACTGACAATACCGGTCTCTTTGCTGTAGTCGGTTGCCGTGGCCGGGCATACCGAAACGCATGGAGAGTGCCCTTCATGTTGCCCGGCGCAATGTTGGCACGGGCGCGGGATAAAGCACACCTCGGTATTGGGGAACTTTTCACCGTTGGTGATTTTATAGACCTTCATCCAGGTGATGCTCAACCGCTTGTCCGATTCATCCTCTTTGAACGGTACATTGTTCTCGGAAAAGCAGGCCACCATGCAGGCGCCGCATCCAGTGCACTTGTCCAAGTCGATGGCCATGCCGTAGCGTTTGGGTCGATGTTTCGTCTGCGCTTGTTTCATCTGAACCTCATTTTAACAGTTTGACTTAGGCCAGTTTAGCCCCAATTCCCCAGGCTGCGTCCAGACCGGATGCCGGATCCTCTACAGGGCCGATGAGTTGGTTGGCATTGGCCCCTTTTTCCGCCAGAAAGCGGCCGAATGCCGTATGTCCGAGGCCACGCGGAATGGCCACCAAATCGGGCATGATGCCCTCTTCGTAGTGGACGCCGACGCTGGCTTCTCCAACGGGAGTTGTGAGTTTTGCGATTTGACCATTGGCCAGACCCAGTTTTTTTGCGGTAACCGGATTTATTTCCACATATCCGTACTGACCTTTCACGATGGCATCGGGTACCGTCTTCATCATAAACGGCGGTTCGCCGATATAGCGGCTGGTCAGGCGAATGGAGTCATAGGCAATCAGCGTCAGGGGAAAAGAGTCTCCCCCCCGGTCCAAGGAGACATCATCGGCCATGTAGACCGAACCCAATTGAGGGTTCATCAGTACAAACTTTGCTGAATTGCTCTCTAAATCTTGCTGGAATGGCGTTGAAACGGTCCAATAGCCTTTATCTTCAAGGGTCTGCCATTGATCTCGCAAGGTCTCTTTTAAGCAGGCCTGGTAATCTTTCCATGGAAACGCTGAGGCCACATTGCCTTTTAAGGATTTTGCGATCTGAATTACGCTATCGCCGATGTGTTGGGTATTGTAAAGGGGTTCCACCACTGGCCGGCACAAGCCCACCAAGGGTTGGGTCACGCCACAAGAGACCGGCACATCTTCCAGGCGCTCCAGATAAATGTGATTGGGCAGAATCAAATCGGCTTTCATGGCGGTCTCGTCCATAAAGGAAGAGAAGCTTACCACAAACGGAATTTTATCCAAGGCCTCCGCCACAGCCTGGGAGTTGGGCAAAGAGTAGCAGGGATTGGCTTCCGCCACCATCAGAAGCTCGATCTCTTGGGCCACACTCGACAAACGGTGCGTCAGATAGCGTATGTGCGGGAAATCACCTGTGCCGGCCCCATCCAACCGTGGTGTCTGCAAACCCGCTGCGGCTATGCTGTCGATTTCAATCTCCGGCCAGTCGATGTAATCGTATGCCGCCATAGCCTTCACCCCGCCTTCGGCGTTGATGTTTCCCACCAACGCATTCAAAGCGTGTACGGCCAAGGCCTCTTTCAAAGATCCCGGCGTTTGCCCTTTGCCCTTTCCGAAAAGGGCCAGAGGTCTTTTGGCGACAGCGAATTGCAGTGCCACTTCTATTATGGCTTCAGCCTCCAGCCCGGTCTTTTCGGCAACGGCCTCCGGGGGGTATTTTTCCTGTACCATACGGGCAAAGGCTTCAAACCCTTCCGTGCCGCCATCAATAAAATCGCGGTTCACAGCGCCTTCGGCGATAATGGCATGGGCCATGGCCAGGGCCAAATCCGCTTCGCTTCCCGGTTTAACCGCCAACCATCTATCGGCTTTGGCCGCGGTATTGGAAAGACGCGGTTCCACCTGAACCACCTTGCCGTTCAACTCTTTAAGCTTGCTGTTGGCCCGATACATTCGAACCGGAGAACCATAACCATCTAGGATTGCGCTTCCGAAACTCAATATAAAATCGGCGTTTTCAACATCGACACCGGCGGATCCAACAGATCCCTGGGTCAGATATATGGCTGTTTCGTAAGTGTCTTCAATGGACGGCATGCGGAAAAAGTTTGGCGATCCATATGCTGCCAGGAGACGATGAAGCAGCTGGGCAACCGTGCCCTTGTCATTGGGCGCAATACAGGCCACCGATTGGGGTGTGCCTCGGTCGCGAATTTCGCTCAGCTTGTGGGCGACTTCGCCGATGGCTTGCTCCCATGAAATGGTCTGCCACCGGCCTTGGCCCCTATCCCCCACACGCTTTAAGGGTGCCTGGATCCGATTGGGTCCATAGAGCAGCTGCAACCCGGACAAACCCAGCATACACACACCGCCGTCGTTCAGGGGATGGTCCTCGGCGCCTTCAATTTTAATAGCCCGGTCATCGATCCTGCGAACGCTGATACCACAGCCGCCGGGGCAGAGCGTGCATGTGGATTTGGCGTAAGTGCCTTCTCCGTCAGGCGGGACCGGCGTCCAGGGCCAGTTCTGAGACCAGATGGCGGAGTCGTCCATCATCTTCCAAGGTAACGGAGATAAAACCGTACCGGCAGCACCACCGGCAGCAAGGGATAAAAAGCATCTTCTGGAGAGTTTCATACAATTACCTCAACCTGATTAGCCCATCATTGGTCAATGCATGGATATAAATCATTTTCTGCGGCTTGCCACTACCATATCTAAATTGTACAGACTATTTGTGGCAAACGAAACAGGCGTCTCGACCCGTCTGCACGCTGGAATCATGAATGCCGGCTGTTTCATGGCACTCGGCGCAATCGTCCATTTTCATGCGATCCCAGGTGTTGTGTTTAAATCCGCCGATGCTGTGGCCCCAGATGTCACGGCTATAACCGGTAACCCGATTCTCTTCATAGGGTCTCAGGCTGTCGGAAGTGCCGATATGACCGTGGCAGGTAACACAATCCATTTGGGCGCCCTTGATGTGGGCTGCATGGGAAAAAAACACGCAGTCGGGTTGGCGTGCATAAACCAGCCACGGCACTTCACGCCCACGGGCCACATACTGCTCGACGAAAATGGCTTCATCCTCACTTTCACCATTTACCTCTTCGTGGCAATCAATACACTGCGCCAAGCGCGGCGAGCCGGAGAAAGTGCCGTCTTCACGGAAAAAGTGGCAGCTTTCGCAGCCCTCATCCACCAGTTCCATATGCAAATTGTGGCTAAAGTCAAACGGCTGGTTCTTTTTTGAATACAGTACTTTGGGAAATACAGCCCAGCCGACTACCAAGCTCAAGGCAAGGCCGATGATAAAGAAGAGTAAAATGTAGGCGCCGCTTCCTGTCGGGGGTGACGAGGGGTAGCGGGCATCTTCGGTTACATCCTTGGGTTTCGGATCTTCATTGCTGCTCATGGACACTCCGTCTTAACGTTTATGGGGATCCAATCCATTCAACCGATTAAACAATGCCAAAAGCGCAATCTGTTTAAAATTGCACTTCAACGTTATATCAATCAGGCCCTCGGCCCGAAATACACACCTTTAAAATTCCACGAGAGGTCCAAGCCCAAATATAAATCTGGAAACAGGTATTTACCAAAGGATTTTTAATATCGATGGGGCCTGATTTTGTCAAGTCAAATCATCCCTTAAATGAACCATAACTATGCAATCCGGGCAGCAGATTGACGCCGAAGTAGGTAAACATCACCGCTGCAAATCCCACTATGGATAGAATGGCGATACGCTTGCCACGCCATCCGCGCATCAAACGAAAATGGAGCAACGCGGCATAGACAAACCAAGTGACCAGAGACCAGGTCTCTTTCGGGTCCCAGCCCCAATAGCGTCCCCAGGCGGAGTTGGCCCAAACGGCCCCGCTGATGATGCCGGCCGATAGAAATAGAAATCCGAACATAATGAGTTGGTGGGTCAGTTCATCGAGCAGAGGGGAGCTGGGCAACCGACCCAGAATCCCGTTATCGGTCCGGTCATCCTTTTTCAACAGGTACATGATACTGATGCCGAAAGCCAATGCAAAGGCCGCGTAACCAATAAAGCAGGTCACCACATGGGCAAGGAGCCAATTGCTCTTCAAGGCCGGTATCAGCGGCTGGATCTTGGCGCTAGTGCCGAAAGAGGCAAACGCCAGCGAAAAAAAGGCCAGTGGTAAGGCAAAGCAACCGATAATTCTATTTTGATAGCGCCG
>JASFKE010000036.1:0-12857 GCA_050118795.1 Desulfobacteraceae bacterium
TGTCTCTTTGGAGGTTAAAGAGAACATCCTGACCATCAAAGGGGAGCGAAAAATCGATGGGACCCCGGTCAGCGAAGACCATTATTATCGCAGAGAGAGGATCTTCGGCACCTTCCAGCGCTCCTTCGCCATGGACTCAACCATTGCACCGGACACCATCAAGGCCACTTATAAGAACGGTGTGCTGAAAATCGAACTTCCCAAGCCCGGCGAAGCCAGACCCAAGCATGTTTCCGTTAAGATAGAGTAGCGGCGCAACTGCCCATCCAAATCTCGTAACACCAAACCATTGCCCCCCTTTATTATGCGACGGGGGGCTGCTTTTATCCAAGCCCCTTATTGCGAATTTGAGCGTCTTTTCATATGATGCCCTTATGATACGAGAGACTAACGCCCGGCTGATTCTGGCTTCGCAATACTTCCTGTACTTCGGCGTCATGGGCATGCATCTGCCCTTTTTCAACCTCTACTGCTACGAATTAGGCTTCAACGGATGGCAGATTGGCACGCTTTCGGCCGCACGATCCATCGTGCTGATCTTATTCGGCATCACATGGAGCCTTCTGGCAGACCGGTTTCAGAGCCGCCGGATGATATATATTTTCTGTAATTTCATCAGCGCCGCCCTTTGGGGCCTCTTTCTTCTGACCACCCAGTTTTACTGGATGCTGGCCATTACATTGGCCTATGGCATCTTTTACGCGCCTTTGATTTCGTTCCTGGAAGCTTTTTCCATGGATTCACTGGGCCGGGATAAAAAACGATACGGACGGATGCGCGCCTGGGGCTCCATAGCCTTCATCACCGTAGTGCTGGTGCTCGGGCGCATCATCGATTTCTATTCCGTCAAGATCATCATCAGCCTGATTCTGGCCGGTTCATGGGTGCAGGCATTGATATCATTGGGATTTCCAAAAACAACCCCGCCCCCCAACCGCGCCTTCGGATCGGGCATAAAGCGCCTGCTCTCTGTGCGGATACTGGGATTTTTCGGCTGTGCATTTTTGATGCTGGTCAGCCATGGCGCATACTATGCTTTTTTCTCCATCCATTTGAGCAATCTGGGATACGACAATTTTTTCATCGGCCTTTGCTGGGCCCTGGCGGTATGCGCTGAAATTGTGACCATGGTCTTTTCCGAACGTATATTTAAGCGTTACGCTTACGAAACCGTCATCATTTTTTCGTTCGCCATTGCAGCGCTCAGGTGGTCCGGTCTGTGGGTGGCCCAATCGGCCGCCGCCATCTTGGCCCTTCAGATCACCCATGCCGTTACTTACGGTACCTTTCACATGGCCAGTATTCTGTACATCGATGCCATGGCGCCGATGGAGACGAAAACAACTGCCCAGGCGGCGAACAATGCCGTTACTTACGGTTTGGGGCTGATGGCGGGTTTTTTTATCAGCGGCGCCCTCTACGAACAGATCGGCTCAAATGGCCTCTTCGGGGTCAGCGGGCTCATCGCTGTGTCGGGCGGCCTGGCATTCTCCGTTTTGGTAAGTTTTGTAAACAGCCGCCCGCAGCTGCAATAGATGTGGCTGCCCGCACCTCCAAATTTTCTAATTTCCCCTTGCAATCCGGACAATCGGGATATAAACGATGGGCTTTGGACCAGAGAGCGCCACTGGGAAACCACAACCGATAGGCGGATACGAACCGACCAATGAGGCTTTAACGAAATTAATTTGGCAAGGCTATGGGGATGAAGCTGTGCTGTCATACCGCAGCCACTGATAGCGCGGTCCAACTTGATTATCTCAGAGCCTATAAATCAGCTTCTTTTTGCAACCTGACACTATGAATCTAAAGCTAATCATCTCCGATGCCGTCTACTTTTTCAAGAGCAACCTTGTCCAAATCAGCTCTTTATGCCTGCCGTGGCTATTGGCCGCAGCAGTGGTGAATTATCTGATCACGACAACCGGCGATCCGACCAAAGGTCTGGCGCCGCTGTATCTTCTCGCATGGGCCTTTAATCTGCTGATTTACCCGATCTATACCGGCGCCCTGATACTGCTGATGGCCAAACGCGCTCAGCTCGAACAGCCCGACAACAAAGCGTTGGTGGCATCGGCGATAAAGATGTGGCAACCCTTTTTCATCGTACATATTATTGGCGCCGGGCTGACGGCCTTGGGATTGATGTTCTTCATTCTCCCCGGTGTCGTTGTGGCGGTTACGCTATCGTTTGCCGAATTCCACCTGGTGGTTGAAAATGTCAAACCCATGGAAGCACTGCAGAAAAGCTTCTATTCAACGAGGCCCTACTTTTTTCAGATCCTTTTGCTCATGGTTTTGTTCTTGACACCTTTGTGGATGATCAACTTTTATATCGCCAACCTTTTGGATGCACAAGAGGTCGGCCCCCTCATCAATATCATCGTCGCCACCGCCACGGCTTTTCTCATGCTGTTTGTGGATGTCGTCTTGTTCCGGATCTACATGTCGGCAAAAAATGAGGCCCCATAGCTGCATAAAAATTTGGCAAGGGCTGCAGTAGCTTACTGCGGCACCCTTGCCTTATCTTGACTCTGACGCTCTAAAGGCCTTTGCACACCAATGGGGTCTATTTTCTTTCCGGCTTGATAATCACATCGATACGCCGATTGACGGCCCGCCCTGATGCGGTTGCGTTGGAGGCCAAAGGACGGGATGAGCCATAGCCCCTGGCCATGACTTTCTCGGCCGGCAGCACCAGGTTGTGGATCAGATATTGCTGAACCGACTCGGCCCGGTTCCGGGAGAGTTCCTTGTTCAGGGCTTCGGAGCCGGTGCTGTCGGTGTGGCCCTCGATGATGACATCCGGCTCGCCAAAGGCGCGAATGGCCTTTTGAACCGTAGTCAACAGGGGATAGTTGCTGGGCACAATCACGGCTTGTCCAACTGGGAACTGAATGGCTTTGAGTCGAATGACCAGGTGTTTGGACCTATTATAGACCTCGGCCTGATCTGTGGAAAAATATCCCTGCACCTTGCCGTAGAGTTCATTGAACTGCTTTTCGGCTGCCAGGCGTTCTCTATCCGCCCGCACCTCATAGGTCCTGCCCTCAAGGTCCGTGATACGCTTGTTCAACTTATCGATTTCCAGGTTTTTGGCCTGCACCTGGGTTGAAACCGAAGAGGTATTTCGCTTCAAAGATGTGATGGCACCCAAAATCACCTCTTGCTGATCCTTGAAAGAGAGGTTGCGCCGGTCACTTTGCTCCAGCTGCTTGTTGGTCTGCGCCAAAAAGCGCTCCATCCACAAAACGACCTCTTCGGGCTCCATCTGGTCCACCTTTTCAGCAGTGCCCGCAATGTGATGCAACCGTCGCCCATAAAATTCGGCGGCCTCGACCGCACTGTCAATGGCCTCTTTGTCGTAGCGATTTTTATCGATCACCGCCACCGCATCCGCTTGTTTGCTTTTGGCGGTGAGATAGCTTTTAGGGGCGGTCTTGTCCATTTCAAGGGTCTCGGCCGTACGCATCAAACGACGCACATCCACCAATGCCCCATCTTTGATCGCCCGCAGCTCCAATGCACGGTAGGCGTTGTCCACCGACGCCTTCTTTTTGCGCACATATCCCGTATCACCCTTTTCAATGGCTTCGGTCAGCTTGACAAAGCCGCTCTCGACCACTGCATATTCGTTCTTGTACTGATTGGCGCCGGCCTTGAAGGCGGCATCCCGGCTTTTAATCACATCTAGGAGATGTTTATCGGATTTACCGGCAAAAATGACCGCCTGGGAAAGCTGGGCCTTTCCGGTGGCGATATGGTTCAATATTGCTGACAGGTCGGCCCCTTTGTCCAAACCGGCTTTCGCTTTGGCGTAGGAATCTTCGGCATCTTGATACCAATTGGGGGATAACAGGTTCACCCGGTCTTGCCTGGCGGCGGTCAGATCCTGGCGCAACCCCTCCAATAGGGCGGCAGGATGTTCTGTCTTGGCGATGGGTTTCACATTCAGCTGGGATTGGGCGCAGCCAAATAGAAAGATCATGCCGGCCATAAGGCCAATGACAACTTTTCCAATGTTCGCAATCATCGCGGCCAACCTTTCATGTTAAACGTTAAATAAAATAAATCAGTCACATAGCCAAGCCCTGGGGAGCACCCGATACTATATTCGAAAAACCTGCGCTGGTCCAGAGCCTTTTGCCGACCTTACCGACACTCCCCTAATCACCTTGGGATGGGAATAGGGTGTGCCGCAACCACCCAAAGAAGGTGTTGCCCTTGAGCACGGCCTGCTCCCATTGAATGAACTGGCGGGCCAATTTTCCGGGATCTTTGTACCAGTGGGCACGGGTGGTAAAGCGTTCGTTGGGATCCAGGTGTTTGACCACCTTGGCGGGATTGCCGGCGGCAATACAGTTGTCGGGAATGGAATCGACCACGATGGCGCCGGCGCCGACGATGCTGTTTTCACCGATGGTGACCCCTTTGCAGACAATCGCATTGTCTCCGATCCACACGTTCTTCTTCAAATGGACATGGGCGGCCTTGCCAAAAGAGACGCGGTTGTAAATACCATGCCAGTCGGCATCTGTAATATAGACCCCGTTGGCCAACATACAGTTGTCTTCAATGAGGATCCCCCGGGCGGAGCTGATGCGGACACCGGGGCAGATCAGGTTGTAATCGCCTATCTCGATCTTTCCCTGGCTGGCTGATTCGGGCCACACCGACAGGCGCACCTTTTTGTCCGAAGTGGCGATAACAGTTACGAACTTTCCGATGTC
Source organism: Desulfobacteraceae bacterium (assembly GCA_050118795.1). Taxonomy (GTDB): domain Bacteria; phylum Desulfobacterota; class Desulfobacteria; order Desulfobacterales; family Desulfosarcinaceae; genus JARRKU01. The sequence goes on from JASFKE010000036.1 coordinate 4,731, forward strand.
AATGGGACCGCCGAAAAGATCCACATGCCAAGGGCGCATAAAGGCAAAGCCCCGGCCAAGGGAGTCGAGCTGGGGTCGCAGGAAATGGTGGGTGTAAAATTTCTGAAACTTGAGGTAGGCCTTTTTAACGATATAGGGCCTATGGTCTTTGCGCATATTCCCGCCAATATTGATGACTGAACATCCGGCTGGCCGGGGTTAGATGATAAAGGGCATCGGCGGCCATCAACACCACCGCATTGGTCCAGGTGATTTTCTCTTCGGGCCACAACACCATATCCGGGAAGGTAAAACCACACCAGTAGGTACCGTCATCAAAGGTGTGGTCGCTGATCCAGCTGAAGACAATCCGCGCCAGCCAGGAGTTGCCCATGGCCATCAGTGCCAACACCAGCTCACTGGACTCCGCAATGGTCACCCAGGGCTGGTCTGATACGCACCGCACGCCCATATTCTGAATTACAAATTTCCTCCAATACTTTTCCACACGCCGCTGGGCGGCTTGGCCTGTTATGGCGCCGCACAATATGGGATAAAACCAATCCATGGAAAAGCGGGACTTGGTCATATTGAAACGATGGGGCTTGTTTTGGATACACTCCTGAAGCCGCACCAGTGCGTTGCGCCATTGGGGCCGGTCCTGGCCCATCCGCCGCCCAAGGGCCAGAGCGCATCTCAGACTCAAGCAGATGGAACTGCAACCCGCGAGCAGAGCCATGGGGTCCGGTTGCCCCTGGGGATTGAGCGCCCAATAGATCTCGCCACCCGGCCCTTGCAGGTCGATGGCGAATTTGACGGCGGCATCCACAGTGGGCCACATGTGGCGGACAAACTCGTCATCGCCGGTGACCAGGTGGTAATGGTAGAGCCCCACCGCCACATAAGCAGCGTGGTGGGTCTCGCGGGTGCGGTCTTTAACTTTGCCGCCCTCATAGGCCGCGAACCAACTGCCGTCCCCGAGTTGTTGTTTTTTCAACCACTCTAACGCCTTACGCGCTGATGCGATGCGCCCCCCGATGGTCAGCCCCATGGCAGCTTCCACATGGTCCCATGGATCGGTTTTATCACCCGCGGACCAGGGAATCTCACCGGTTTGGAGTTGGGTACGGGCTATCAGATCCACCAGTGCCGTAATATCGATGGCCAGATTTTGTTTTGGAACGATAAATGGAAAACGTGAAGTCAAAACCGCCGCCTATCATCTATTCAAGCGTAATTATCATCAATTCAAGCAAAATAGCGATGCCACATCCAGAGCCGATCAACTGCATTTTTCACATGGGCAAGTGATGCCTGTTGATCCAATAACACAGTGCTAATACTGCTCCCGGCCCTATTGTGCAAGGACAAAAGCGAATTGGGCAGATAGGAGCCCCTGACGGCAGAGTCTTGACAAGGTGAGGCGGAGCTTTTATTTTATCCAGGATATTTGGGTCTCAAGGATTCGTCAAATGCTGTGGATCCAATGGCTTAACCCAGATAATGCGCATGTAAACATGCATTTTTACACGACTTTGACCTGAAGCGACATTTATTTATAAAAAGGCTAAACCGGGAGAACTTTGAGCCGTGCAAGAACTCACAGACCAAATCGAACAACAACATCTGCTTATTAACCAAATACGCAACGAAATCAGCAAGGTGCTGGTAGGACAGCAAGAGCTTATCGATGGGCTGCTCATGGGACTCTTTACCAAGGGCCACATTCTCATCGAAGGGGTCCCCGGCCTGGCCAAAACCAGCGCGGTCAAGGCATTGGCCGACACTGTGCAGGCCCTTTTCAAACGGATCCAGTTCACACCGGATCTGTTGCCGGCCGATCTCATCGGAACCGAAGTCTATCGACCCAAGACCGGGGATTTTGTGATGAAAAAAGGCCCCATATTCAACAACATCATACTGGCCGATGAGATTAACCGCGCCCCTTCCAAGGTTCAATCCGCCCTTTTGGAGGCCATGCAGGAGCGCCAGGTGACCATCGGCGAAACCACCTTCGCCCTGGACGATCCCTTCCTGGTGCTCGCTACCCAGAATCCTATAGAGCAGGAGGGCACCTACCCCTTGCCCGAGGCACAGGTCGACCGCTTCATGTTCAAACTGCTCATAGCGTACCCGACCAAGGACGAAGAGAAACAGATCATGCAGCGGGTGGGATTCGATGCGCCGGCCCAAGTGGAAGCCGTCCTGGCGCCTGAAAAGCTCAATGAGGTATATCAATTGATCAATGCTATCTATATGGACGAAAAATTACGCGACTACATCGTCGATCTCGTCTTTGCCACCCGCAAACCCGCCGACTATGGTATCGACATGGCCGACTACATCCAATATGGGGCCTCACCCAGGGCCACCATTTTTTTGAGCCTGGCGGCACGGGCGTATGCGTTCTTGCACGGGCGGGGGTATGTCACGCCACAGGACGTCAAATCCATTGCACCCTGGGTGTTGCGCCATCGCATCATCCCCACCTATGAAGCTGAAGCCGAAGACATTACCACCGACCAGATTATCAGCCACATCTTTGACTCGGTGCCGGTGCCCTGATGGATCGGCTGCCCGGTAATCGTTCGACGGCTATGGGCTGAGCGTAGATTTGCCCATATGCAGGGATAAACGCAGTAAAATCCAACTTCAATACAGATTCAGAAAATAAAGACCATGGTGCCCCAAGAGATCATCAAGAAGATTAAAAAAATCCACATCAGGACCGGACGCACGGTAAACACCCTGATGGCGGGTCAATATAAATCGGTTTTCCGGGGCACCGGTATGGAGTTCGAAGAGGTGCGCGAATACGCCCCCGGCGATGACGTCAAAAGTATCGACTGGAAAGTCTCTGCCCGCCTGGGCAGGCCCTTTGTCAAACGCTACCGCGAAGAGCGCGAACTCATCGTCATGCTGCTGGTGGATTTGAGCGCCTCGGGACGCTTTGGCACCCAGGAGAGCAGCAAGCAGGAGATCGCAGCCGAGACCGCGGCAATCCTGGCCTTTAACGCCATTCGCAACAACGACAAGGTGGGCGCCATCCTGTTCACCGACCAGGTGGAGCGCTACATCCCACCCAAAAAGGGCAGCGGGCACGTCTGGCGCGTGATCAAAGAGATCTTTGCCCACCAGCCCCAGCATACCGGCACCGATATTTCCGAAGCTGTGGGGTTTTTGGGTCGGGTATGCCGAAAACGATCGGTGGCCTTCGTGATCTCCGACTTCATTCTTCCCAATAGCGCCCAGGTCGTGGATCGGCAGATGCGCTCAACGGCCCGGAAGCATGAGCTGATCAATATCCTGATCAGCGATCCGGGGGACTTTGTCCTGCCGCCGGGGGGAATCATCACCGCCAAAGACCTGGAGAGCGGAAGAAGCATCCGTCTGGACGCCTTTCACGCCAAAACCCGAAGCGCTTTCGAAAAAAGGCAGATGGCGGCCTATCACCGCATTCGCGATGGGTTTAAGAGCGCAGACTTAGATTGCATCGAAATCAACACCGCCGCCTCTGCCGCCGACGCATTGGTGCGCTATTTCCGATACCGGGAGCATAGAAAAAGATGATGGCGCCCAACACCATATGGATGTGGCTGACCCAAGGCATCACCACCGCGAACGCCGAACCGGCCAAAGGAGGCGTCGCGGCCCAGGCGCCCACCCAGCCACCCGGCTCGGCTGCCGGTGGCGGCAGTGCCCCCCAAATGACCGATATCCATGATATCAAACCAATTCTGGAGCTTGGTAGTGATTGGCAGTGGCTGTTTTACCTGGCCGGCGGTTTGGCGCTCGCGACGGGACTGCTGCTCCTGGCATGGTGGCTGTGGAAACGGCGCAAGAGGGACGAGGCCGTTTTTCCGGCAACGCCTGCCATGCCGCCCGATGCAGAGGCGTATACGGCGTTGGATGCACTGGCCGCCGACAAAGGATTGGACCCGAAGCAGTTCTACTTTCGTCTGTCGGCCGTTCTGCGCCACTATATGGAGCGTCGATTCGACTTTCCTGCGGCCGAGATGACCACCGAAGAGCTGCTGCCCCAGGTGGACCAAATATCACTGGATTCATCTCTGGCCCTGGAACTCAAAGCGTTTTGTCGCCAAACCGACCCCATCAAATTTGCCGGGGTAACCGCAAATCAAGATCGGCTGGCCCAGGATTTGGCCTTCTCCAGAAGTTTTGTGCGGCAAACCACGGTTAAGCAAGAGGATTTGGATTGATGTTTCGGTTTGCGTCACCCTATGTTCTGATATTGCTGGCCACCATCCCGATCACCATCTGGTACAGGATCCGGCGCATGCACAGGCCGGCTTTAGCCAGCTCGGGTACCGGAGCGGTTGAGGACTTGCCAAAATCGGCCGTCATCAAGCTCCAAGGATTGATGCCCGTACTCTTTTATATCGCTCTGGCCTTGATGATTACGGCCCTGGCGCGCCCCCAATGGGGCACCCGCCAGATGGAGGTCAGCGACAGCGGCATCAACATCATACTGGCGGTGGATCTGTCGGAAAGCATGGCTGCCCTGGATTTCAAACACCAAGGCGAAATCATCAACCGGCTCGAGGCGGTTAAAAGGGTGGTGCAGGAGTTCATCGGCAACCGCAACGGCGACCGCATCGGCATGGTGGTGTTCGGCAGTCAGGCCTATACCCAACTGCCCTTGACCCGGGACTACAACACCATCGTCACCATGCTGGAACGACTGAAAATAGGTGCCGCCGGACGTGCCACAGCCATCGGCGACGCCATGGGCATCTCCCTCAAGCGACTGCAGGACATTGAAAGCCGCTCCAATATTATTATCTTACTGACCGACGGCCGCAGCAACAGCGGCGAGTTCGAACCTTTGGCCGCGGCCGCCATTGCAAAAGAAAAAGGGGTCAAAGTTTACACCATCGGCGTAGGCGGCAAAGGCCGGGCGCCGTTTCCGGTCACCGATGCCATATTCGGTCAACGCTATGTTTACCAGAAAGTGGATATGGATGAGCGGACCCTGCGAGCCATTGCCAACGAGACCGAAGGTCTCTATTTCAGAGCCCAAGACATGGAGGGGTTGAAAAAAATCTACGACACCATCGATGCGTTGGAGAAGACAGAGGTCAAGACAAAGACCTTCGCCGAATACAACGACCTCTATCGTTACCTCCTGTTGCCGGGCCTGGCTCTGCTCGGCATCTGGATCATTCTACAGAACACAAGGTTTTTGAAAGTGCCATGAAATTCGCCCACGTCGAACTCTTATTGCTGATCTGGATCGTGCCTTTGCTGGTGCTGTTCTATCTCTATGGCTGGCGCAAGCGCCGTAAAATTCTCAACGCCTTTGCCACAAAGCGCACCCTGGTCAATATCATTCCCTGTGCAATGGCAAGTCGGAGAAAAATCGGCGCAGTCCTGGTTTTATCCGCCGCGGTATGCGCAGTCATCGCTCTGTCCGGGCCCCAATACGGATACCAGTGGCAGGAGATCGAGCGGCAGGGGATCGACATCATCATCGCCCTGGACTGCTCCCGCAGTATGCTGGCCACCGATATTGCCCCCACGCGGCTGGACCGGGCCAAACGCGAGATATACGATTTGCTCACCATGCTGCAGGGCGACCGGGTGGGGCTGGTGGCTTTCAGCGGCACCGCCTTTCTGCAATGCCCGCTGACCATTGATTATCCCGCATTCTACCTCTTTTTAGAGGTGCTGACCCCGGATTACCTGCCGGTGGGCGGCAGCGATATGGCGGCGGCCCTGGAAAACGCCCAGCAAGCCTTCGACCCTAAAAGCAACGCCGACAAAGCAGTGATTCTGATCACCGACGGAGAACACACCGGCGATGGCAATCCAATGGAGGCCGCGCAAATGGCTCAAAAAAAGGGGATCAAGCTCTTCACCATCGGGGTGGGTTCCAGTGATGGAGTGCCGGTGCCTGCCAACAAGGGCGGCTTTAAAAAAGACGCCGCCGGTCAGATTATCCTCTCCAGGTTGGATGAATCCTTGCTGACCCGCATGGCCCTGACCACCGGCGGCAGCTATGTCCGCTCCGTGGCCGGGGATATGGACCTGGAAGCGATCTACTTGAAGCAGATTCGTTCCGGCATGGATGCCGTCACGGTGGAGAGCGGCCGCAAGCAAATATGGGCGGACCGCTATCAATGGCCGCTGACCTTGGCGGTGGTGCTGCTCCTGCTATCCCAATGGATTCCGCCGGTGAAACGGCCATTGGTCCTGTTTCTGCTCACCGCCGGGTTGCTGGGGAGCCATGGCGCGGCTGAAGCCGGCCCCTTGCAAAAAGGGTATGACGCCTATCAGCAGCAGGCGTATGACAAAGCCCTGAAACAATTCATCGACGGCCAGTTGCAGGATCCGGACAACCCATCGGTGCTCTACAATATCGGAAACGCCTATTACAAAACGGGTAATTTCGACGCCGCCAAGGAACATTATCTCCAGGCCCTGCCCAAAGCCCCCCCCGAGCTCAAACACAGCCTGCTTTACAACCTTGGCAACGCCGCCTTTCGCCAGGGTGCATTGCAAGAGGCTGTGGAGAACTATAAAGCCGCCCTGGGAGTGAATCCGGATGACCGGCAGACAAAGGAGAACCTGGCCTTTGTCCAACAGCAGTTAAAAAATGAGCGAAACCGGCAGAATCGAAATTCACAAGGTGAGCCCAAAGAACAGGATCCGTCCCGGAATGAGTCAACCCAAAAGCAGGATAAGGATCAGCAAAGAAAGGGAGAACCAGAGCAGCAGAGGGATGACCCGCAGAAGAAGAATTCCCGGCAGTCGACAGAGCATGGCGCCGAATCAGACCAGGAGCAGCAGGCCCAGAACTCAAATACGCCGCGACATGGCGCCGAAGAGAAGGATCAGGACAAGGCCCCTTCAGCAACCTCACAAATGCTCAACCGACTTAAGGATCAACCCGGAAAGGCCATGATGCCTGACTATCAAAAACGAACCGTGGAGAAAGATTGGTAATGCGCTACCGGCTACTCACCTTTGGATTGCTATGGGTTGTACTGATCGCTGTTTCACCTGTGCGGGCCGAGGTAAAGGTCAGCGCCAGCGTCGATCGGACCATCATATCCCCGGGAGAATCCGTGCGACTGGAGGTCAGGGTCAGCGGCGGCAAAGGAGACGTGGACATCTCTCCTATCACTGATTTTAAAGTGCATTCCCGGAGCACCGGCTCCAGCGTACAGATCATCAACGGACATATGACCCGGGAGGTGTTGTACAACTATATGCTGATCCACCTGCGGGAGGGTGAACTGACCATACCGCCGTTGACGGTCCAGGTGAAAGGCAAACCCTATCGCACCGAACCCATCACGATTACCGTGACGGACCCGCCCCCCAACGCAGGTGCCAATTCACCCCGGGAAAAAAGGATCTGGGTAACGGCCGATCTATCGGAAATTTCACCTTATGCAGGCCAGCAAATCACCTACACTTTTCGGTTCTACAACTCCATACAGATCGATGACGCCAAGTTTCAACCACCGGAATTCACCGGGTTCTCCGCCAAAAAAATTGAAGAGCGAAACTCTTACCGCAAAGTCATTAACGGTCGGGAATTTACCGTCATCGAAGTTCACTATATTTTGACGCCCCTGGCCCAAGGCCCTTTGACCATCGACCCTGCGGCGCTGCACGTGGGCATCGTACGCCGGGACCGCCGCAGGAGTCGTTCGCCCTTCGATGATTTTTTCAGCCGCGGTGTTGTGGAACCCCGGGTACTTCGAACCGACCCTATAGAGATTGCCGCCAGGCCGCTGCCGCCATTGCCACCGCCCGGAAAATTCTCCGGTTTGGTGGGCCGGTTCGACATCACCGCCGAAATTGAATCCTCTGATCTGAAAGTGGGCGACTCGTCCACCCTGACCATCACGGTTCAGGGAGAGGGAAATATCATGGACGCCCAGATCCCGGCAGTTGAATTTCCGGGGGCATTTAAAAGCTACGCAGACAACCCTGAAGAAGAGATCACTCTAAACCCCAAGGGTATCCAGGGTAAAAAAGTGTTCCGCACCGCGCTGGTGCCTGTGGATCCCGGACAGTACACCTTGCCCCCCATCGAATTGATCTACTTCGATGTCGAAAAAGAAGATTATCGCACCCTTGCCGCCGAACTGCCGGCTATAAAGGTGGCGGCTGCTG
>JASFKE010000037.1:0-12779 GCA_050118795.1 Desulfobacteraceae bacterium
TGAGTGACACCATTTCCATGGCGTCCCTTTTTGTGATCGGGGCGATGGCCATTGTGACATCATCCAGGGCTTCGGTAAAAATACCCCCAACCCCCAAAAGTACCACCGGTCCGAAATGGGGGTCGACGGACACCCCTGCCATCAACTCCCTTTCTCCGGCAATGTGAGGCTGGACCAATACCCCTTCCAATTTGCGGCCGGCAGACGATTGAAGGTTTCGCACGGCCGTCCGGACGGCGTTATCGTTGGAAATATGCAGGTGAACCAGGCCGGCATCCGTTTTGTGCAGCAACGATCGCCCTATGCCTTTGAGTACCACCGGATATCCCAATTCAACAGCGGCTTCGATGGCTTGGTCCTCTGTCTGGACCAGTCTCTCTTCCACTGTGGGAACGCCATATTGCTTTAAAAGCTGTTTTGACGCATGCTCGTTGAGTACAGTTGATTCTGAAGGTTGAGCAGTGGATGTTGATTTCAATGTTGCTCCTTTTTTTCTGTACGGGCAGCTTTTGAAAACATTTGATTGTGGATTTTAACACCTTAAGTTCCCTAAGTCCAATCCGGTTTTCAGGGTAAATGCATTTGAATATACAAATCCGGATTGTTATGCTAAGGGCATGTTTGGAATGATGAAAATCCCAAAGAGCGAAGAGGGCATGCCAAAAATGCGAATTGGTATCGGGTATGATGTTCATCGTCTCATCGAAGGACGCCCTCTGGTTTTGGGTGGTGTGACGATTCCTTTTGAAAAGGGCCTGTTGGGGCACTCCGATGCCGATGTTTTAACACATGCCGTCTGTGATGCCGTGCTTGGGGCTCTGGGATTGGGGGATTTAGGGCAGCACTTTCCAGACAATTCGCCAGACTTTAAAAATATCAACAGCCTATTATTATTGGATAAATGTTGTGAAATGATGCAAAAGCGGGGCTATGCAGCGGTCAATCTGGATGCTGTTGTAATGGCCCAGGCCCCTAAGATCGGCCCTTACAAGGCGGAGATGGAAAAACGATTGGCCAAATCGCTACAGGTTCCTGCTGACTGGGTCAATGTCAAAGCGACAACAACCGAAGGTCTTGGCTTTGTTGGAAGAGGAGAGGGGATGGCCGCCGAATGTGTGGTGTTGGTTGATCAGGTTGATTATGGAAAAATTTGAACTGGTTTCAGAGTATACGCCAACAGGTGACCAGCCCAAAGCCATCGAAAAATTACGCCTTGGCTTGTCCGAAAATATAAAGGATCAAGTCCTGCTGGGGGTTACCGGATCCGGAAAAACCTTTACCATGGCCAACTTGGTCGCCAGCGTCAATCGCCCGGCCTTGGTCCTGGCACCCAATAAAACCCTGGCAGCCCAGCTTTACCATGAATTTAAGCAACTGTTTCCGAACAATGCCGTAGAATACTTTGTCAGCTATTACGACTACTACCAACCCGAAGCGTACATACCTACTACAGACACCTATATCCAGAAAGACTCTTCCATCAATGAGCTCATCGATAAAATGCGCCATTCAGCCACAAGATCCGTACTTTCGCGCAGAGACGTTCTGGTGGTGGCCAGCGTTTCCTGTATATTCGGGTTGGGTGCGCCCGAGGACTATCTGGAGATGAGAATCGATCTGAGTGTCGGTCAGGAACTGTCCAGGGAAAAGGTATTACGGGAGCTGGTCAATATGCAGTACCAGCGAAATGACATCGATTTCCATCGCGGCACCTTCAGGGTGAGAGGCGACAGGGTTGAAGTTTTCCCGGCTTATGAAGAGAACGAAGCGCTTAGAATCGATTTTTTTGGGGATGAGATAGAGGCCCTTCACCAGATCGATCCCTTGCGCGGAGTTGCCGTGGATTCCATGGAGTCCGCCACCATATTTCCGGCCAGCCACTACGTGACCTCCAAGACCACCTTAAAGCGGGCGATGAACACCATACTCGCCGAACTCAAACATCGGGTGGATTGGTTTCGAAATGAAAAGCAGCTTATCGAAGCCCAGCGCATCGACGAACGAACCCAATTCGATTTGGAAATGATTCAAGAGCTGGGTTATTGCAATGGTATTGAGAACTATTCGCGTCACCTCACGGGCAGGCGTCCGGGAGAACCACCTCCCACTTTGCTGGATTATTTCCCCGATGACTACCTGCTGTTCATCGACGAAAGTCACATCGCCGTACCCCAACTGCGCGCCATGTACAAAGGCGATCGGTCAAGGAAAGAGACATTGGTGAAGTACGGTTTCAGACTTCCATCGGCCCTGGACAACAGGCCTTTGAGGTTTGATGAGTGGCGCCAGCGAGTCAATCAAGTCATCTACGTCTCTGCTACGCCTTCACAGTACGAAACAGAGCAGGCCCAGGGGATAGTGGTTGAGCAAATCGTTCGCCCCACCGGATTGATAGACCCGCCGGTGATCATCAGGAGCGCCACCCACCAGGTCGATGATCTTTACCAGGAGATGAAGCAATGTATTGAACGCAATGAACGCGTACTGGTGACCACGCTGACCAAACGCATGGCCGAGGATCTCACCGAGTACTACGCGGATTTGGGAATCGCGGTACGTTATCTCCATTCGGATATCTCGACCCTGGAACGGATGGAGATCATCCAGGATTTACGCATGGGGAATTTTGATGTGCTCGTAGGGATTAACCTGCTGCGTGAGGGTTTGGACATTCCCGAGGTTGCACTGGTCGCCATATTGGATGCTGATAAAGAGGGGTTCTTGCGCTCGGTGCGCTCGTTGATTCAAACCTTCGGGCGTGCAGCCCGCAATGTGAATGGCAAGGTGTTATTGTATGCCGATACAAAGACCCGATCCATGGCAGTGGCCATGGGTGAAACCGATCGCCGGAGACGTATCCAGCGTGATTATAACCAAAAACACGGTATCGAGCCCGCGTCCATCCAAAAAGAGATCGTTCAACTTTTTCAGGAGACGACCCCTTTGCCGGATGCCGAAAAATTGAATGTCAAAGAGCTTGCCTGTGAATATGGGGATATTGAAAATCTGGAGGCATCCATCGATAAGCTCAATGATGAGATGCTCAGTGCCGCACGCGACCTTGAATTCGAAAAGGCCGCCGGGTTGAGAGACACCATTAAAAAGCTCAGGCAGAGACTTTTGCTTGAGTATTGAATTGTCAAATAAGATGAAGAACGCAACGCCTGACAGTAAAGATTCAGATCATCTGACCCAATTTGTGCAGCAGTCGCGTAGTTTGAGCTGCGCTCCGGGGGTATACCTTTTTAAAGATCGCCAAGGCAAGATTCTCTATGTGGGCAAGGCCAAGAATTTAAATAAAAGGGTTCGATCCTATTTTCAGCCGGGACGACCCCATGATGCCAAAACAACCGTTATGGTCAGCAAGATCGATTCATTGGAAACCGTCATCACCCACACGGAACAAGAGGCTCTCATCCTTGAATCGAACTTGATCAAACAACATCGGCCCAGGTATAATATTCAATTAAAAGATGATAAACGCTATCCCTTCCTTCGGCTCAATCTTACCCAGTCATACCCAAACTTGAACATCGTTCGAAAAATTAAAGATGACGGTGCACGCTATTTCGGGCCCTATGCCTCCAGCGCATCTGTTCGGCAAACATTAAAGTTTATACACAAAACCTTCAGACTCAGAAAATGCCGGGCCAAGACTTTTGCGAGCCGGACGCGCCCATGCCTCAACTATCAAATGGGGCTGTGTTTGGGCCCATGCTGTAAAGATGTGGATCCCAAACAGTACGCTGAGATAGTTGATGAAGTGACCTCTTTTCTGCGAGGGCGTACACCGGTATTGGTTCGTAAGATCGAAAGGGAGATGATCTCGGCGGCGGATCAACAAGATTACGAAAAGGCGGCCATGCTCAGAGATAAAATGGTGGCATTGAAAAAGACAGTGGAGAAGCAGGTATGCGTTACCACCGATTTAAAAGATCGGGATGTTATCAGCTTGGTTGCCGATGACCATATCTGCGTTTTCGCCATGTTGAGCGTCAGGGGAGGGTATTTGTTGGGTGGGCGCCAGTTTGTTTTTGACGCAGCCGCGGGGCATGTCAATGATCGCATGAGCCTGTTTTTAAGGCAACTATACTCAGGAAAACAGGAGATTCCGGCACAAGTTTTAGTGGATCATCTACCGGACGACTACACGCTGATTGAATCCTATCTGTCCGACAACCGTGGATTGAAGGTGAAACTGATCAAACCGCAACGGGGGGAAAAAGCACGCTTGATAGAGATGGCGCGTCAAAATGCCAAGCGAGGCCTTAATGAGCAGATCGCCTATCTGGCAACGCATCGGGATTTATTGGGCCGAATCAAGAATCGGTTAACAATGGACGAACTGCCAAAACGGATTGAGTGCTTTGATAATTCCAATCTGGCTGGAACACTGCCGGTATCAGCAATGGTGGTATTTGAGCATGGCGAGCCGAAGCAACAGTTTTATCGGCATTACAAAATAACCCAATCCGGCAAGTCGGATGATTATGGCCACATGGCCGAGGTGTTGTCACGCCGATTCAAAGATTGTCAGAAGAGATCTCCGCTGCCTGATTTGTTACTTGTGGATGGCGGCAAGGGACAGCTGAACGTCGCTTTGGCCGTGTTGCATGGATTGGGATTGGCAGGGCAATTCGCAGTGGCAGGGATCGCGAAAAAGGATGAAACACGTGGCGATGAGACCGATAAGATCTACATCCCCCAACGGGCCAATCCCGTCAACTTAAGCAAGGATCCCGATGTGCTCCTGTTTTTGCAGCGCATTCGTGATGAGGCACACCGTTTTGCCATTACCTATCAGCGCCGTCGCAGGGAAAAGTCATCCGTCCAATCCGTATTGGACCAAGTCGATGGCGTCGGTCCGAAGCGAAAGCGGTCACTGCTGCAACATTTCGGGAGCATCAAAAAAATAAAATCGGCCACTGTTGAAGAGCTGTGTCAATCGCCGGGCATCTCCCAAAGTTTGGCGCAGACCATTGTTGCACAATTGGAAAAAGTTCAGGAAAAGAGAGAAAAGATGGCATAAAATAGACCCAATCCTTCTATGCCATCCTTATTTATGCAACGATGGGGTTTACAGCAGGTCGGCTATGGCACTCTTTTCTCCAAGCAGTTCCTGCTCTGTGGCCTTCATTCTTTCCGCGCTGAAATTGCTGATATCAAGGCCGGGGACCTCTTTCCACTCTCCATTTTCGCATACGATTGGAAAAGCGTAAATGATATCCTCGTCAATTGCGTATGAGTTGCCGGCACTGTGTACCGCCATGCTAACCCATCGGCCATCGGTGCCCAAAGCCCAGTCACGCATGTGATCCACAGCTGCCGAAGCAGCCGATGCCGCGCTGGAGGCGCCACGCGCCTTGATGATTGCGGCACCCCGTTGCTGGACGGTGGGAATGAAATCATTAACATACCAATCTTCGTCTACTTTTCCTTTGGCGGCCTCTCCGTCGATGGTTGCGTAGCTGATATCCGGATATTGTGTTGCGGAATGGTTACCCCAAACAACCATTTTTTCAATATTTGTCGTGTGGGTTCCGGTCTTTGCAGCCAATTGGGAGATGGCCCTGTTGTGATCAAGCCGCATCATGGCGGTAATATTTTTCGGATTCAGATCCGGAGCATTTTTTAACGTAATCAATGCGTTGGTGTTGGCCGGATTTCCTACAACCAGAACTTTGACATTAGGGTTGGCGTTGTCATTGAGCGCTTTGCCTTGCACCGAAAATATTTCAGCATTGGCTTTGAGCAAGTCGGATCGCTCCATACCGGGACCCCGGGGGCGGGCGCCTACGAGAATCGCATAATCGGTCTCTTTAAATGCCACATTGGGATCATCGGTGGGGACAATGCCTTCAACCAATGGGAATGCACAGTCATTCAATTCCATCACAACGCCGTTTAATGCCGCCATGGCCGGCGGAATTTCAAGAAGCTGTAGAATCACCGGCTGGTCTTTCCCAAGCATGTCACCGCTGGCGATACGGAAAATAATGGAATAGCTGATTTGACCAGCGGCTCCGGTGATGGCTACGCGTAGAGGCTTTTTCATTGGTTCTCTCCTCAATTTTTTAAATTACCATTATCAATGATTGTTGACATCCTTAAGATAGCTGCCACTCAATATTACAGCGCTATGGTAGAAACCGGAAATGAAAAAATCGAAATTTTTAAATTGCCATATAAAACTGTTTGTGTCAACAATGAAAGCTAAATGGGATCCCCCCCCTAAAACCGGCATATTTTAGCTTGGCCCCAACCTTAAGATCCATTAAGATTACTTTGACAATGGTATCGCCATAATCAAGGACGAATCAGGTAGATTATTTAAATAACTATTAAATATTGACTTGGTGCCTGCTAGCAATGTAAAAGAGACAAGGTCTAAAACAAATTGGGTCTAATCATCCAGGCAGCTATGCCGATAGATAGGGATATAGCGAAATTTATCGATGGGTCAGGTAGCTGGGACCTTGGCCAATGGTTACAACGAAAACCCCAAAACATAGGCAGACGACAAGGTCATACATGGACATCCGACAGCAACTCAAAGCCATGCTGCAAGAAGCTGAAATATACCGTTCCCAGGGACTCATAGCAGAAGCCCATGGCAAATATCAGGATGCTGCAAAGCTAGTTAATTCTATAAAAAATTTAAAAAACAAAGAGAGCCTGCTAAATGCCATTCTAGTGAAAATAGACGCCATTGACCACACCAAAGAGAAGGTGGAAAAAGGCCCGACATCGCCGGAGTTGTCCAAAAAGGCTCAAGATCTCATTAAAAACCTGTTCTCTTTTTCTGAAAACATCGATGACGCAACCGCCAAACTGGAAGGGGCCTTAGCACTGGCTAGATTTGGCCAATTTGATCGATCCATCACTGAATTGACCGCTCTGTTAAATGAGGATAGCATCAGGGTAGAAGCCGCAAAGAGTATCTTGCGATGCCATATAACAACGAATGCTACAAAAGAGGCCGTCAATTTATACCACCAGTGGCTCTCGGAAGATACATTCCAGGCCAAGCAACTGGAGCAAGTTCGGGTTTATCTGGCCGAAATATTGCAGAAAAAAGGCATCAATGACCCGCTACCGTCGCCATTGGCGCACAATGAAGAGACGGCATCGACAGATGCTGTCGCCAGTGTTGAATCTGCCCAGGAGAATGAAGAGGAGTTTCTCGACATCACCTCCATTGGTATTACATTTGACAGGGGCCCACGCAAGGGCAAAATGGTGGAGTTCGATGTCAATTTTCAGAGCGGTAATATGCTAAGCCTTATCATTTCGAAACAGGACGAGGAACTCATTGAGGGATTAAAGGCGGGGATGGAGCTTGTCGACATACAGTTTTATTCACCGATTGCCATATTTAACGGCGCCGGCATTGTGGCGTCCAAAACACAGATAAAATCAGGACCCAAACAGGGCGACCACTGCTTGGATATTCGCATTAAGAGCAGTTAGAGTGTTGTATTTATGTATATTATGAGGATAAAGACTTTGGCGTTGATGTGGTCATCGATGATGATTGGCAAAGTCATGAGGATGGTCAATAAAACCCCTTAGCGGAAGATAGCGGAGCCACATTTTATGGCGATATTTAATTTGAAGAAGCGACTGATCGAGTGCAAAATAGTCTACTATGGCCCTGGACGCTGCGGCAAGACGACAAATTTGGAATATATTTTTGCCCAATATAAAAAGCAGGTAAAGGGTGAAATGGTTTCCATCAACACGGAAGGAGACCGTACCCTGTTCTTTGATTTCCTTCCCATGGGATTGGGGAAAATCAGGGGCTGTGATGTTCGTGTCCAGCTATATACCGTTCCCGGACAGGTTAAGTACAGTTCGACGCGTAAGCTGGTGTTGCGCGGAGTTGACGGAATTGTATTTGTAGCGGACTCATTGGAGGTTCGTCGGGAAAAGAATATGGGATCCTTAAAGGACCTTCAAGCCAATCTCAGGGAATATGGTAAGAGCATTTTTAAAGTTCCCATGGTTATGCAATACAACAAAAGAGATTTAGCTGAACAGGGGATACCCCTGATGCCCATAAAACAAATGGAAAGGGATCTTAACCGTCAACTGAAAGTACCTTCATTTCAAGGAAGCGCCGTCACCGGAAAAGGCGTCGGCGTGGTGCTTAAAGAGTGCATTAAGCATACCCTGAAGGAGCTTCAGAGAGAATTTAAATGGGCGCAATAGGTGAATAATGCGCGATAATGTCGTATTGGCCGGCAACCTTAAATTTCTTGCCCTTGGCGATATTATGCAGCTGCTGGGAGCCAACAGCAGCACGGGGGTGTTAAGACTGCTCAGCCGTTACGCCACAGAGCCGGGCTTTATCTATTTTGAAAACGGCAACCCAATAAATGCCTCTTGTGGAAAAACGTTGGGCTTGGAGGCTGTGTACACCCTGTTCGGTTGGGCCGATGGAGAATTTGAATTCTCCAATGAGAACATATCGAGCAAGCGGGTCATTACCAAGAGCCGGATGGGGATTATACTAGAGGGCCTGAAAATGGTAGACGATGGTCAAATCAAGACAGTTGGTCCAAACGCCATAACCCGAGATGGGACTGTGAAAAATGATACTGGTTCGGTGCCTATTGTAAAAGGTCCGCTAGTAGATTATATGTATGTGGCTGATGAAGAAGACTTTTTTGACGGTGAATATATTGTTGAAGAGGGCAAACATGGCAGTTGGATATGGGTCATTCTCGAAGGCGTAGTTGAGATCCTTCGAGAAACACCGGACGGCCCCCTGCCCATTGTTCGTTTGGGGGATGGTTCATTTATCGGGAGTCTATCTTCTTTTTTAATCCAAGGGCACATCCGTACCGCAACCGCCATCGCGATTGGAAACGTGCAACTCGGAGTATTAGATTCCCAAAGGCTAGCCCAGGAATTTGCCCGCCTTACGCCGGAGCTTCGGGGGTTTTTGCTGAGTATCGACAAGCGTTTAAAACAACTCAACGAAAGGGCAACTGAGTTCAGACTGGGAAAGCAAAAACCCATTGATCATGACGAGCACATAAAACCAGCAATTATTCAAGGCGCAAAAGAAGAAAATATCTATATGGTCAAGGAAGGCGCCGCTTCCGTGATACGACATGAAGATCATGGCAAGGTTCCCCTTGTGCAATTATACAAAGGGGACTATTTTGGAAATATCTCTTTCTTGGATTTCGGACATGAGCCGGACTATGCGTCCGTAATGGCATCCAGGGATTTTAAGGTGCGAAAGGTTGATGCAACGCGAATTCGCGAGGAGTACAACCAGCTCTCGACAACTTTTAAAAACTTTGTCGACAATGTGGCAACCTGTGTGAATGTGTCGACGAAGGTGGTGTGCAATTATCAGAAGAATTTTAATTCTAAAGGGTAATCTTTTCATAGATAACTTAAACAGGTGAGTGCACTATGACAAATGATGAAAAAAGAAAGCATTGCCGAATTGATTCTATGCACCTTCTCAACTATGTTTACACGAATGATAAGTCCGAAGGCGCAATGCAGGGAATGGGACGAACACTAAATGTCTCTGAATCCGGTATATTGCTCGAGACGCACACTCCCCCTATCAGCGTTGGGAGCCTGGTATCACTGACCATTGGATTCGAAGAAGATGTGGTTGACATCAATGGCCGTGTAATTTATACAAAAGAGAGCCAAAACGATATGTTCGAGTCCGGCATCGAATTTTTCGATGTGGACGCGAATGCCAAAGAAGTCTTGGGTCGCTACATCGCCGCATTTAACGCCAAATAAATTTTACTGCCCAGAGAAAATAGGTAGTAGAAGACAACCGCATTCCTTAAAAATTACTCCGAAAAACCTAACGAAAAGAGATGGAAGATGACGACAGCTGTTTTAGAAACAAACTTTCAGAACTTAGAATTGGTACAGCGCGGAAAAGTCCGCGATATATATGATTTGGGTGACACGTACTTAATGGTGGCCAGTGACCGCATTTCCGCCTTTGATTCAATCATGCCGGAAGCGGTTCCGGACAAAGGCAAGATACTGAACCAAATCTCACTGTTCTGGTTTAATGTGATGGATTCAATCGTTGCCAATCATGTAATATCCGGTAATGTGGAGGAGTTTCCCGAAGTGTGCCGACCATATGCCGAGACGCTGAGGGGCCGATCAATGCTGGTCAAAAAAACCAAGCCATTGCCCATTGAATGTGTGGTCAGGGGATATATATCCGGGTCCGGTTGGAAATCTTACCAAAAGGCCCAGAAGGTATGTGGAATTGACCTGGCGGCAGGGCTGACTGAATCAGACAGATTGCCCGAGCCCATTTTTACACCGTCCACCAAGGAGGAAGAAGGGCACGATATCAATATCGATTTTCAAGAGGCGTGTCGTCTGATCGGTGTTGAGAATGCGGAAAAAGTACGGGATCTATCCTTGGCAATCTATCAAAAGGGGACTGAGTTGGCCCTTGAAAAAGGGATTATCATTGCGGATACAAAATTTGAATTCGGGTTTTTGGATGATCAAATTATTTTGATTGACGAAGTATTGACTCCCGATTCCAGTCGATTTTGGCCCATGGAGACATATACCCCCGGAGGTCCCCAGAAAAGTTTCGACAAACAATATCTTCGCGATTATCTCATATCCATCAAGTGGGATAAAAATCCACCGGCACCCCATCTACCAGAAGATGTCGTTGCCAATACCCGTCTTAAGTACTTGGAGGCCTTGCGGCTTCTAACCGGCAATGCGGATGGAATATAGCCATACGTTCGATTCGGTCGACATCGGTCAGATTGACCTGGAGGATCAACGATATAGAGTATCCACCGATGGTCCGTCGGAAGCGATGGTGGCATCCATAAAGCTGGTGGGGGTCATATCGCCCCCCATTGTTTGTCATGGCCGCGGCGTGACCACTTCATACACCATCGTTAGCGGCTTCAAGCGCCTGACTGCATGTCGAATGATCGGGCTGAAAAAGGTCGTCGTAAAAATCATTTCGCCCGATGCACCACTGGAACACCGCATCAGAACCGCCATCATCGACAATGCCTTGCACAGAGATCTCAATTTTGTTGAGCAGGCAAGCGTGATTCGGTTACTGGATCAATTGTATTTCGAGCATGAGGCGTTGTGCCGGGAAGCCGGCAAGCTAGGTGTCTTCGTTAATTTGAAGATGCTCAAAAAGCTCCGCCTGGTTGCCAAGATGAATCCAGTGCTCCAAAGGGCACTGATCCAGGGAGATGTAGCATTGCCTGTGGCGCTTCAAATCGCAGAAATGGAAGATCATGCAACAACCGACCGCCTCACCATGATGTTCAGCGATTTAGGACTGGGGCTGAACCGCCAAAGAGAGCTGCTGGAGTGGCTCAAGGGGATATCTCATCGGGATGCGATCTCCATCCATGATTTATTGGAAGAGGACGCCATCAAAAGGATGCTTGGCGATACCGATATGGATCGCGGAGAAAAAAGCAGGCGCCTGCGTCGATATTTCAAAGGGCGACGCTATCCCGAACTTACACAGGCGCAGGATCGTTTCCGTGCCGCCGTCAGAGCGCTCAAATTGGGGCAGGGGATCGAGCTGATAGCGCCCCCCCATTTTGAAGGGCAAACCTATAGTCTCAAAATCGATTTTAAGCGCCATCAGGAGCTTCTTTCAAAATATAAAAACATTGAAACCGTTGTTCTCTCATCCGCATTGGCATCGGTGCTGGATCCGTACACCTCTGACTAAGGGCTCGCGCAATAATAACTTCACATTTTCAAGCGCCGATGCATCCCGCCTGACTGCGTTGTGAAAGCTCGCAATATCTTGATATACCTTCGCTTTCACGCCTTGCCAGACGGGCGCCTCAACACTTGAAAATGTAAATTTATTTTTGCGCGAACCCTAAGGGCGCTGGATTAAAATAGGGGCCCCACCTTTCCATTATCTTATTTCAAAACCATGAAACTGATTTTCTGTCATTTCCATTTGTTGTAGTGGGCTATGTGGTTGGCGGACAATCCATCATACGAATTATATACATTAAAAATATATCAAAAAGTCAAAAACTAAATTATAATAACTTGACAAATTGACACAAAGGGAATACACATGACTAAAAGAACTAAATAGGATTCAATTTATGGGGATCCAAGAGCGCAGACAGAGGGAAAAGGAGAGGCGCAGAAAACAGATCATGGTTGCGGCCAAGCGGGTTTTTGTCAAAAACGGCTACAGCCGAACAACAATGGAGAGCATTGCAGAGGAAGCGGAGCTGAGCGCCGGCACTCTCTATCTCTATTTCAAAAGCAAAAGTGAACTGTGGGCGACACTCTCTGTGCGCGTGTTGAAATACCTACTGATGCGGCTCGAACATCTGCACACACACCAAGCCACGGATGACATCGGCGATATATCGGAACTCAAGGACGTATTGCTGGACGCATATGAGTTTGATCCGATGATTTTCAAAAGTCTTTTCAATCTACAAACCAGTGACACCTTAATGGATCTCAGCCCTGAATTGATAGAGGAAATCAAGTCATTGGGGCAACAATCCCTCAACAAGATCGCCTCTATTTTCGAGCAGGGAATAGACCAGGGAATATTCTTGGATCGTCAACCCAAGGCGATTGCGGATATCGTCTGGTCTCTGTTTTCCGGTATTGTTCTTTGGGAAGGCAGAAAACAGATCGGAGGGCGGCCGTCAAAGCAGTTGCAAGCGACCATGGAAATGGCATTCGAAATACTTGAAAAGGGTATTCTCACCCAGAAGGAACACGTGGCATAGCCC